>NZ_BAAAQX010000044.1:0-113131 GCF_039531895.1 Nonomuraea monospora | reverse complement strand
GCCGGGGCGGCCGGGAGGGCGGCGCCGGCGGCGGCGCGGGCGCACACGAAGTCGGACGAGGCGTGGGCGGCGGCGGCAGCGGCGGAGCTGGACGCGGACGCCGCGGCCGACGCGGAGGCGCACAACCGGGTGATGCAGCAGGTCGGCCCGGCGATCTCGGCCTGGCTGTCGCCCATCGACCAGATCGCGGCGGTGAACCAGAAGGCGTTCGCCGCGGTCGCCGCGGCTGATTCGGCGCGGGCGAACACGGAGGCCGCCGGGCGTGCCGCCGAGGCGGCGGGCCGTTACGCGGGGGAGGCGAGCACGGAGGCCAAGGCCGCGTTCGCCGCCGCCGCGCGGGCGGGTGCGAGCGCGGCGCGGGCGAAGCAGGCCACGGCGGAGACGGTGCGGCACGCGAACATCGCGCAGGAGGCGGCCGGTAAGGCGCGGGACGCGGCGACGCGGGCGGTGTCCTACGCGGAGCAGTCGGCCGCGGCGGCGGCGAGCGCCGCCGCGCACGCGGGCAACGCCGTCAACGCGGCGGAGCTGGCGACGCAGCATGCGGACAACGCCTACCGGGCGGCGGAGGATGCGCTGAACGCCGCCGAGACGGCGCAGACCGTCTACAAGTCGGCGCGTGAGGCGGACGCGCAGCGGCTGCGGGAGGAGCTGGAGCTGGAGTTGTCCTTCGCGCGGCACATCAGCGCGCAGGCCGCCGAGGCGCGGCTGGGGGAGGCGCACGGTTTCGACGTGCCGATGCGCGACTATCACACGCCGCAGATCGACGAGCTGATCGCCGAGGCCGCTGCCGCGCCGGCGTCCGACGCGGTGGCGGTGGGCAAGGCGCGGCAGGTGGCGCGGTTCTTCGCGACCGTGCCGGGCACGTGGACCAGCTCGGCGGCGGTGGACGCCCTCGGCGAGGACGACGGCGTGCTCGTCCTGGAGTTCGTCAAGCGCGGTCTGGCCGCGGCCGAGGAGCAGGACGACCGCACCACGCTGACCGGTCTCATGGTCACGAGCAGCCCGGCGATGAGGAGCGCGGCGCAGAGCGCGCTCGACGGCGGCTGGGACGACGTGGTGGAGTTCCTCGACGATCCGGAGTACCCGGAGCGGCCGGCCGAGCTGCGGGAGCGGATCGGGCGGATCCTGGCCGAAGCCCGTGGTGCGGGCAAGGCGGAGACGGAGCAGGCGGCGAACGCCGCGCTGCGTTCGGACGACGCGGAGGCGCTGGACAGGTTCCTGGACTCGACGTACAACACGGCGCACACGATCGACGTCCGTTCGAAGGTGGACGCGATCGCCGATGACGAGTCGCAGGGCACGGAGGTGCGCAACGGCGCCCAGGTGGCGCTGGCGGGGACGACGGCGATGCAGGTGGAGTTCCTGGAGGTGGGCCGGCATCAGGCGGCCGAGCGGGACCACGCGACCGCGACGCACAACTACGTCGCGACCTCTTTGATGATCGAGACGTCGCAGATCGCGCAGAGCGCGGTCGAGTTCGCGCGCACGGCGCAGGCGGCGGCGGCGCGGGCGCGTGGCGCGGCCGAGCAGGCGGTCGGTTACGCCAACGACGCCGGTGCGGCGGCCGGTCGGGCGCGGGAGTACGCGAGCGACGCCGTGGCGAGCGCCCGTGACGCGGCCGCTTCGGCGGAACGGGCGGCGCAGGCCGTCCGCACCGCCGCGGCGGCGACCCAGCAGGCGCAGCAGTCGGCGCGGAAGGCGTCGCTGTCGGCTCGTTGGGCGCGGGCCTCGGCCGTCTCGGCGGCGCAGGACGCGGCCAGTGCGTTCGCGGCCTATGACAGCGCGTACGCGGCGCAGATCCGGGCCGGGCAGAGCGCGTCGGAGGCGGCGCGCATCGCCGCGGAGGTGTTCGAGGAGTACCGGGAGGACGCGGAGGTGCGCCTGGGGGCGCTGAAGGCCACCTGGTACGGGCACTGCAAGTGGGGGCCGGAGGACGGCCTGCCGGGGTACAACGACTGCAACGCCTACGTCGAGGAGATCCTGAACGACCCGAAGGGGCCGTTGCACGATCCGGACGGGTACGCGCAGGAGCGCATCGAGCACTGCCGGAGCCAGTTCGTCGGCAAGGCCCAGGATGCCTGCATGTCGCTGGTGATGAGCCCGCTGTTCTACTTCGCGGCCAGGGGCATCGCCGATCGGGAGACCGAGACGCACCGGCTGGCCGAGGAGTACATGACGCTGTTCGGGCTGGACCTGCTGAACGCCGCCTCGCAGTACTCGGTCGTCGGCAAGTGCCGCAGCGCCGTGAAGGGCAGCCTCACGAAGGCCGCCAAGAAGTTCTCCGACTGCCTGACCGGGGTGCTGGAGCTGAGCGAGGACCCCGACTGGGACAAGTACGCCAGTCAGTGGCGGGGGACGTTCGTGGAGTCGCTCGTCCCGGAGGAGCTGCGGTTCGCCGAGTACAACTCGATCTGGGGGACGATGTACCTGAACGGGCATCTGTCGGACCGGACGATCCTGTCGGCGCTGTACGAGACGGATCTGGCGACGTCGCTGCTGCGGATCCTGCCGATCGGGTGCGTGCAACAGGGCGGGCAGTGCCCGTACGCGGGCACCGCGGAGCAGCTCAGGAACGTCAGCGCGTCCATCAAGCAGCAGAACAACCAGGGTTACATCGTCGACGCGTCCGGCCGGCCGCTGGACGCCAACGGGCTGCCGATCGCGAGCCTGCCGCCGGTGGACGATCTGCAGGCGTGGGCGCGGTACACGGTGGAGAGCGGGCTGCACGACGACCTGGCGGCGCTGGAGCACCGGCTGGGGCTGCTGTACCGGCAGGAGTTCGGGGTGCCGATGGCGCCTCCGGCGTGGCACCTGGAGACGCAGCTCGCCTATCGCGTCGCCACGCGGGAGGTGGCGTTGAAGGACAACACGCTGCGGCTGGTGATGAACAACCGGGGCGGCGTCTGCGACGCGGTGCCGATCACCGGCACGGGGCCCGACGGGCAGCGGCAGGCCGTGGCGGGCTGCGTTCAGGCCGTCAAGCTGCTGCTGCCGGCCGGCACGACGATGATCGTCTACTATCCCGACCCGGCTGACCCGGCGAAGCTGCTGGAGGTCACCGTGAAGGGCGTCGGCCGCTGGCTGGACTGAGCGCCGGCGCCGGGGGATCCCGTCCGATCGGGCGGGATCCCGCCGGGTAAAGGGCGCGTCAGCGGGCCCGGTCTCGCGGCACGGCCACCTCCCGCCTCCACGGCGGGGTGGGACGCGCGAAAGGGGCCACAGGTTCGCGTGCGATCAGGCAAGAAACCTTGGTCGGACGACACGGGGTGGCGAGCATCGCGGCGGCCCCCGCGAACTTACGTTTCGTTGTGGCTCCTATCCAGCCGCAACAAACAGGGGGATTCCTGATGCTTCGTCGTGCTCTCACGGGCTGCCTGACGCTCGCCGCCGGTCTGACCGTCATCGCGGCCCCGGCCGCTCATGCCGACATCCACACCGACTTCAAGGCCCCGTACGCGCGGGCCGCCGCGATCATCGACGCGGACGGCTCCCTCAACGAGGGCAAGAACGTCATCAAGGCCTGGCGGGCCGCCACCGGCCGGTACTGCGTGCAGCTCAGCCGCTACATCGACGCGCGCGAGTCGCTGATCCAGCTCACCCCGCGCCACGCCGTGCGCCTGCCGCACATCGCCTACCGTCACCCGTCGGCCACCTGCCGCCTGGACAACACCATCACCGTCCACGTCTACAGCACCAACACGGGGCGGCTCGCCGACAGCGGCTTCGACCTGCTGGTCTCCTAGCTCGGCCGAAAGGACACCGACATGAACACCATCCGGCGATTCGCCATCGGGGCCCTCGGCGCCGCCGCCGCCACGCTTCTGGCGCCGGTGGCCGCGTCCGCGGAGACCCCGTTCGCGCAGGCCTCCGCGAAGATCGAGGCCAACGGCTCGGTGGCGCACAGCAAGCACGTGGACGACGTGTGGCACCCGTCGCGCGGCCTCTACTGCGTCATCGTCAGCCATCTCGTCGACCTCGACGACGACGTGGCCGTGCACGTCACGCCCATCGGCCGGTACGACCATCCGCGCTCGCTGTCGGTGGAGCGCGGCGCCCGCGCCTGCGTCCGGCGTGACCTGCACCGCGGGGCGGCGGGGCGGACGTTCGCCGTGCACAGCCAGGCGGGCTCGCTGTGGGCCGCCGAGACCGCGTTCTACCTGACCGTCTCCTGACGCGGCGGCAGGCGTGGCCGCGCGCGCGACCCGCGCGCGGCCTGTCGGTGGCATACCGTCATGCCTGGCAGCCGTTCTTGCGGCGCTGGAGCGACGAGAGGCGGCGCCGTCAGCCGGCGGGCTCGCCGAACCAGCGGGACAGGTGAACGTCCAGGTCCCGCTGATCGTCGCCGATCCAGGCGACATGCCCGTCAGGACGTACCAGCACGCACGGGGCGTCCAGCTCGGCGGCGGGGTCCGCGAGGTGGTCGACCCGGTCCGACCAGCCGCCGGCGGTCAGCCGTTCGGTGCGGTCCAGCAGCAGGCCGCGGCCACGCCGCAGCAGGTCGTAGAGGCGGCCCTGCTTGACGTCGAGGTCGCGCAGGCGGCGGCCGAGCAGGTCGGGGCCTTCGCCGAAGTCGTAGCGGACGCCGATCGCGGTGATCTTCTCGACGAGGTGGCGGTTCACCTCCTCGAAGGCCATCAGCTCGGTGAGCAGCCTGCGCGCGGCCTGCGCGCCCGGTTCGGGTGACAGCAGCTCCACTTGGGCGCGGGTGTTGTCCAGGACGTCGGCGGCGACCGGATGACGTTCGGCGTGGTAAGTGTCGAGCAGTGTTTCCGGCGCCCAGCCGCGGACCTGCGCGGCCAGCTTCCAGCCGAGGTTGACCGCGTCCTGGACGCCGAGGTTGAGGCCCTGCCCGCCGATGGGGGGATGGATGTGCGCCGCGTCGCCGGCCAGCAGCACCCGCCCGGCCCGGTAACGCTCGGCCAGCCGGGTGGCGTCGCCGAAACGGGACATCCAGCGCGGGGAGTGCACGCCGAAGTCGGTTCCGGCGACGGCGCGCAACCGCCGCCGGAACTCCTCGATGGTGGGCGGCTCGTCGCTGACGCCCTCGGCCGGGACCAGGACGCTGTACCTGCCGCCGCCGAAGGGCCGCAGCCAGAACCGCTGATGGGGCACGGTCACCTGAGCCTCCGGGGGCACCCCCACCTCCATCTCGCCCATCAGTGTGTCGTTGCGTGAGGGCTCGCCGGGAAAGCCGACGCCGAGCAGCTTGCGCACCGTGCTGTGCGCGCCGTCGCAGCCGACGAGATAGCGCGAACGCAGCTTCTCGCCGCCGGCCAGCTCGACGGTCACCCCCTCGTCGTCCTGCTCGAAGCCGGTGACCGCGCGACCGCGCCGCACCTGCGCGCCCAGCTCGGCCGCGTGGTCGGCGAGCAGCTGTTCGATGACGGGCTGCGGGATGCCCAGCATGAAGTCGTACGCCGAGTCCAGGCCCTCGGGCACGGGCGCGGGAATGGCGGCGAACAGGCCGCCGGCCGGACGCCGCCTGCCCTGCTGGAGGAGGCGGTCCAGCAGGCCGCGCATCGCCATCAGCTCCAGGCTGCGCAGGTGCAGGCTGACGATGCGGACGAACGAGGCGGGCTCGGTCTCCTTCTCCAGGACGAGGACCCGCACGTCGTGCAGCCGCAGCTCGGCGGCCAGCATCGCGCCGGTCGGCCCGCACCCGGCGATGATCACGTCGAAGTTCATCGGTGTTGCCTTTCGGGAGTGCCTTGTCGGGTCAGGCGCTCCCGGCGACACCTACGTCGATCGCCCGGCCGCGACGGCGAGGCGGAGCACCCACAGCTCTGCAGCGTTCATGGGTCTCACCTCCTCGGGCGGTGTCACGGCCGACTGCAACCTACAAGCCCGGGGATCATCGCGTCCATTCCTTTTCAGGAGGAGCCTTCGATGGGGACGCCCAGGTAGCGGCCGAGGCCCAGCAGGTTGAGGTCCGCCCTGTCGGCTTCGGGCAGCCCGCGGAAGGTGGCGAAGAACTGCAGCGACTCGCCCGCGTCGATCGCGTTGGCATAGCTGGCCCAGTACGTGCACGAGCAGACGCCGTCCTCGGTGTCCGGGTGGGGCGACTTGTCCGAGCCGTCCGGCCGGATCGTGATCCCGTGGACGTCCCAGGATTCGCCGCCGCCCAGCAGGTGGGCCAGGTCGGCCTTGTCGCCGGGCGCGCCGAAGTTCTCGACCGTCCACTCCAGGCGCGTCTCGTCGAACTCGCGCGTCAGCTTGTCGATCGAGACGTGGACGGGGATCCGCCGCCCGTTGGCGTTCTCGACGTAGGTGTCGCGGGCGGCCAGGCCGGTGGTGGTGTGGACGTGCGCGGGCGCCGGCCCGGCGGTGGTGGCCTGAGCCGTCGGGGACGTACCTCCCGAAGCGCCCGAAGTGCGTGCGCTGTTCGACTGCAGCAGCACCGTGGCCGTGGCGGCCGAGACCAGCAGCGCGGCGGCGATCGCCGCCGCCGGGCGCGCCCACCGCCACCGCGTCTCCCGCGCGGCCCTGCGCTCCGGCTGCTCCCAGGACTGGTTGACCAGGTTCGTGGCCGCGGCCACGTTGATCGACTCGCGGCCGAGCAGGCGGTCGAGAAGCTGCTGCGACGTCGGCCGCCGGGCCGGGTCCTTGGCCAGCGCCTGCTCCACCAGCGGGTACAGCCTGCCGTCCAGGTTGCTCAGGTCCGGCGCGTAGTGCACCACCCGGTACAGCACCTCGGGCGGGCCGCCCACGCCGAACGGCGGCCTGCCGGTCGCCGCGTACACGACCACGCCGCCCCACGCGAACACGTCACTGGCCGCCGTGACCGGCTCGCCGCCGGCCTGCTCGGGCGACATGTACGCGGGCGTGCCCACGATGGACGCCGACTTGGTCGCGTCCGGCGTCATGAACTGGGCGATGCCGAAGTCGATGACCCGGGGGCCGATGGAGCTGAGCAGGATGTTGGCGGGCTTGAGGTCGCGGTGTACGACCCCGGCCTGGTGGATCGCGACGAGCGCGGTGGCCACGCCGACGGCCAGGGCCTCCAGGTTCGCGCCCGACATGGGGGCGCCGTCGCGGATCGCGGTGGCCAGGTCGGGGCCGTCGACGTACTCGGTGACGATGTAGGCGCTGTGCCCGTCGAGGCCCGCGTCCAGGACGGGGGCGGTGCAGAAGCGGGCCACGCGGCGCGCCGCCTCCACCTCCCTGGTGAAGCGGCGCTCGAAACCGTCGTCGGTGCCGGGGTTCAGGACCTTGAGCGCCACGGGTGGCGAGTCTCCGAGGCGTGCCAGGTACACGGTGCCCATCCCGCCTTGGCCGAGGCGTTTGATGATGGTGTACGGGCCGATGCGTCGGGTTTCGTCACTCACGTGTCGATTGTGATCAAGGTTGCTTGCGTTCTGGTATCAGGACGCTTACTTCCCGTACGGACTGTCCAGGGACACGCCCTCCTCGAGGATGACCACCCCCCGCCAGGGCCGGCACGCCCAAGAACGCCGGCACTCGCGAAACGCCGCCCCGCATCCTGCCTCCCAGGTGATGCCCCATCAGTGATCGTGACCGCCCGCGGTGTTCGTGGCGTGGTGGCGCTGGTAGTGGCGGGCGGCCCGGGCGCGGTTGGCGCACGACGGCTTGCACCACTCCTGCCGCCCGTGGCTCTTGACGAAGTAGCGCACGCAGCGCGGCGCGTTGCAGGAGCGCAACTGCTCACGCTGCGGGCCGCTCAGGAAGTCGATGGCCGCCCGCGCCAGCGCCGCGATCAGCCGCACGCCCGCATCGCGCTCCTGCGACGACACTCCCGCCCGGGGCGTTTCGCCCTCGGGCCAGTCGAGCCGCGGCACGACGGCCTCACGGGCCGCCGCCGCGTTCAGCAGCGCCAGCGCCTGCCCGGCGGGCATCAGCCGGTGGGCGTCGGCGCGGCTGGGCGGCGCGGGGCTGACCGCCCGCGCGAACAGTGCCCGCACGGCCTGGCGCAACTCGACGATCTCGCTCCTGAGCTGCTCGCTCACCGTGAGCGCCGCGATGTCGACGTGATCGCCCAGCAGCTCGGCCTGCTGGTGGATCCAGCGGGCCGTGCCGGGCACGGTCGCCAGGTCGTCGGCGACGCCGCCGTCGCCGTCGTGCCGGATCGTGCTCGCCAGTTCCAGGGCCGGCCAGCGCTCCACCCGTACCTCCCGGTTGCTCACGTTTCCCTGCATACCTTATGGTCCTAACGCTAAATCAAATTTAAGCGTTAGGAGGCCATCTGATGGCGTTGCTGCTGGCCCAGATCAGCGACCTGCACCTCGACGGCACCGACCGGGCGACCCGCCGCGCCACCCGGGTCATGGACCACCTGCGCGCGCTGCCCCGCCCGGTGGACGCGCTGCTCGTCACCGGCGACATCGCCGACCACGGTGAGGAGTCCGAGTACGAGCAGGCCGCCGAGATCCTGGCCGCGCCCTTCCCCGTGCTCACCTGCCCGGGCAACCACGACGCCCGCCCCGCCTACCGCAAGGCGCTGCTGCCTGTGCTGTCCGGCTCCGTCAACCAGGCGCACCACACCGCCGGCCCGGCCGATCAGCCGCACCACATCGACGGCCCCGTCAACCAGGCGCACCACGTCGCCGGGACCGCCATCCTGATGTGCGACTCCACCATCCCCGGCCGCGACGAAGGCCTCCTCGCCCCCGAAACCCTCACCTGGCTGCACACCACCCTCGACGCCCTCCCCCCTGACACACCCGCCCTGATCGCCTTCCACCAGCCGCCCGTCGAGCTCCACCACCCCCTGCCCGACTCCGCCCGGCTGCAGCAGCCCGGCTCCCTGGCCGCGCTGCTCGACGCCCACCCGCAGGTCGTGGCCGTGCTCACCGGCCACGCGCACACCGCCGCCGCCTCCACCTTCGCCGGCCGCCCCCTGATCGTCGGACCGGCCGTCACCTGGACCCTGCGCCTGCCCTGGGAGGGCGACCGGCCCGCCGACCGCGAACAGCCGCCCGGCCTCGCCTTCCACCTCCTGGACGACGACCGCCGCCTCACCACGCACTACCGCGTCGTGCTCCCGGCATGATCCACCCGTACGCGGTCGCCGGGTTCCTGCTGGCGATCCTGCCCCTCATCGCCACCCCGGGCGCCAGCCTCACCCTGCTGATCCAGCACGTCACCACGGGTGGCCGCCGCCGGGCCGTCCCCGTCATCCTCGGCACCGTCACCGGCCTGTACGCGCACGCCACCCTCGCCGCCGCCGGCCTGTCGGCGCTCGTCATGCACTCCAGCCAGGCCTTCACCGCCGTCAAGCTCCTCGGCGCGGCCTACCTCGTCGGCCTCGGCCTGTGGACCTGGCGCTCCACCACCCTGCCACCCCCCACGGACCAGCCGGAACGCCCCGGCTCGGGCTACACCCAGGCCGTGCTCGCCAACGTACTCAACCCCAAGGCCGCCTCCATCTACCTGACTCTGGTCCCGCAGTTCGTCCAGTCCG
This sequence comes from Nonomuraea monospora, assembly GCF_039531895.1. Classification (NCBI taxonomy): domain Bacteria; kingdom Bacillati; phylum Actinomycetota; class Actinomycetes; order Streptosporangiales; family Streptosporangiaceae; genus Nonomuraea; species Nonomuraea monospora. The sequence continues at coordinate 103,713 of NZ_BAAAQX010000044.1, read as the reverse complement.
GCGATCCTCTCGGCGGCCAGATCCTCACCCTGGCCACCGCCCACGCCCTGCTGATGGTGGTGTGGCTGCTGACCTGGACGGCCCTGCTCCACCAGGGAGCGAACCTCGTCCGCAAAGCCCGCTTCAAGCGCGCGATCGGGAGGGTGACGGCGGTGGTGCTGGTCGTCCTGGGCGTCCGGGCCGCCGCCACGTAGGCGTCAGCGAGGCTTCTTCACCCGGTTGAAGGCGCGACGGTCAGACGGCCGTCCGGTGCGTCCGCCGCCGCTCCGTCCTCCTCGGCGGGAACGCCAGCCCCCACAGCGTCCGCCACCGCACCGGCAGGTGTTCCCTGTGCACCCGCCCCACGCTCGCGCTCGGCGTCCTGACGCGCAGCGCGCCCGGCCGCACCAGGCACCGCACCGGCGTGGGCAGCATCAGCGCCTCACCGTCCACGCCGACCGGCACCTCCGGCGCGTCGGCGTCCACGATCACCTCCCGCGCGGTGAACGAGGTGAGCGCCGCCGACCTGCGCCCCCACACCAGCCCCGCCGCCTTCAGCGCCGTGTCCGCCGTGATGCCCAGCACGCCCAGAACCCCCGAGTCCAGCCGGAGCCGCCGCCCGAAACCGCCGCCGCTGCCCGCCAGGTAGGGGTTGTTGCTGACCAGCACCGCCTGCGGCGCCTCGATGACGACCTCGCCCGCCCGCGCCACCAGCCGCGGGCCGCTGCGGTGCGTGAGCAGTTCGGGCAGCAGGTCCAGCGTCGTGTGCAGCTTGGTGTCCCGGTAGGCGGGGCTCTGCACGATCGCCGCGTACGCCCCGAACGAGGCGTTGTTGACGAACGTGCGGCCGGCCACCGACCCCAGGTCGATGCTGATCTCGACGCCGTCGTCGAGCGCGCGCAGCGACGTGCTCGGATCGTCGCGGTCCAGGCCGAGGTCCATCGCGAGGTGGTTGCGCGTACCCGCGGGGATGACCATGAACGGCACGTCGTGCTCGGCCGCGACGGCCGCCACCAGCGCCTGGGTGCCGTCGCCGCCGGCGACGCCCAGCAGGTCCGCGCCCCTGGCCACCGCGGCGCGGGCCAGCTCGGCGACGTCCTGGGGCCGGTCGGGGTCCAGCACCTGGACCTCCGCCCCCAGCGTGCTCGCCTTGGCCACCAGCCCGAACCTGTCCACCTTCCCGCCGCCCGAGCGCGGGTTCATGATCAGGTACGGCCGCTTCGGCGGTTCCACCACCCGGCCCTTCAACCGGGCGGGGGAGGCCCCCATCGCCAGCGCCACCCGTCCGACGGCCGCCGCCAGCAGCAGCAGCCCGGCCGAGACGATCATCGGCCACAGCGCGCCCACCATCGCGCTCCTGACCACCGCGCCCAGCGGCGCCAGCACCGCCACCGTCCCGGCGAGCACGCGGACCAGCCCCCGGTGCGTGAGCGCGATCCACACCGCTGCCGCGGCCACTGCCAGCGCGCCGAGCCCCAGGGCGAGCAGCGTGATGCTGTGGAAGCCCGCCGCCGTGAGCATGATCGGCACGACGGCTGCCGCGAGGGCAAGGGCGAGGCGCGCCGTCCACGCCTGCGCGTGGTCGAACCGGCTCGCCGGGATCTTCTCGCTGCCATCGGGACGTCCCATGCCCCGATGTCACCGTCACCACGTCCTGTCGCGCTTCACCCGCCGGAGGTGAAGCGCGACGCGCCCCGGCAGGCACGATCGAGCACGTGAGACTTCTCGAACGCTTCGACGCCCGGGACAAATGGGCCTTCGAGCGGATCGCCCGCGCCCACCTCCCCTACCTGGACGCGATCCTCCCCTCCCTGACGTCGGCCGCCGACAAGGCGGCGCTGTGGTGGCTCGTCACCGGCGGCCTGCTCATGACCGGGCGGCCGGACCTGCAACGGGCGGCGCTGCGCGGCGTGCTGGCCATCTCACTGGCCAGCCCCACGGCCAACCTGCTCGCCAAGCAGGCCTTCCGCCGGCAGCGGCCGGTGCCGCACGTCATCCCGGCGATCCGCCGCCGCCGCATCCCCACGTCGTCGTCCTTCCCCTCCGGGCACAGCGCCTCGGCCGTCGCCTTCGCCGTGGCGGTCGCCGCGCACGCACCCCTGCCGGTCTCCGCCCCGGTCGCGGTGCTGGCCGCCGGGGTGGCCTTCTCCCGCGTGTACGTCGGCGCGCACTACCCGGGGGACGTGGCCGTCGGCATGGCGATCGGGCTCGCCTGCGGGTGGGGGGCGAACCGGCTGCGGCGGCGGGCGGTGTGGGAACTGGTCAAACCGAGGTGGGAGGTGCTCAAGCCGGACGGCATGGACACCGGGCCCGCCAGCCTGCCCGCCGACTCGCGCGCTGGCCCCTCCGCCGACCCGTCCGGGCGCACCGCCGCCCGCCCGGTTCCGTGGACCGGTGCCGTCCGGCCCGATTCGGTACGGGTGACACGGCGCGACGCGGACGCCGTCTGAACGACAGGGCGGGCAGGACGGGCCGCCGGCGCATCCCGCCCGCCATTCGAGCTACGGCTCAGAACCACTTCTGGTAGTCGCCGGTATTACCCGGGGAAAGGTAAACCGACCCCTCCCAGTTGCTGTCCAGCTTGTGCCCCGACTGGTATTGCCCGATCTGGCCGTTGGCGTACATCTTCCACCACTGGTAACCGCCGTTATTGCAGCTGAGGGTGTACACCCGGCCGGTGGCCGAGGTGCCGTCCAGGCACTCCTGGCTCCACAGGTTTCTGAGGGACTTGAAATCACCTCCGCCGATCCACGTCCAGGTCTGGCTGGTGCCGCCGTGGCACGGAGCGGTGAAGACGTGGCCCGTCGCGCCGCCGTACGCCTGCTCCAGGCACCGGTGCGTGGCCAGGTTCCTGAGCTGGACGGACTGGGCCGTGACATCCGCCGGCTCCGCCGTGAAGCCGGACAGCGTCCCGGCGCCCGGCGCGGCGGCGGTGCCGAGCAGGGCGGTGGCGGTGGGTGCGGCGGTGGCGGGCGCGGACGCCAGCCCGGTGCCGACGGCCGCGGTGGCCACGACGGACATGCTGATCAGTGCGGTGCGGATTCGTTGACGCATGCTCACAACAACCTTTCTCGGTAATTGCCGGAGAACGGCCTGATCACTGTCGCAGGAAGAAATGGCGCGCCGCGAGGCTTGTAAGTTCTGGCTTAATCGGGCCGTTCAGAGCGTTGTGAAACTGCTTGGGGGGCGGATGCACAGAATTCATTTCACGGCCGGCGACCTGGCGCGGGTGCGGGTCGCGCCCACGCTGGGCCCCATGGCCGAAACCCTGTTCAGCCTGTACGCGTTGCGCGGCCGGGCCGAGGAGGCGGTGTTCGGCGCCTGGCGCCGCAGGGTGCGCGGCCGTCTCGGCCCGCGGTTCGCCGTCCTGGGCGGCATCGTCCCCGCGCGGCTGCCGAGCTTCGACCTGGCGCTGCTCGCCGGGCCGGGCGGCGACCTGGAGGAGAGCGCCGAGACGTTCCTGGCCAAGCCGGCGCAGGCCGTCCGGGCGGAGCTGGACTTCTACGCCGGCCACCACGGCCGGGTGCCGGCCGCGCTGGCCGGGCTGGTGGACACGTTGGCCGCCCGCCGGGAGGTGCTGTCCACGCTGAAGGCGTACCATCATGCGGCCGTCGGCTCGCACTGGACGCGCATCCGCGGGCACCTCGACGCCGAGCGCGCGCAGCGCGGCGCCGTCCTGCTCGATCGCGGGGTCGACGGCCTGCTGTCCAGCCTGCACCCGAGCGTCCGCTGGTCGCCGCCGACCCTCTACGTCGACGCCGGCGAGCAGTTCGACGACGACTTCGTCCTCGACGGGCGGGGGTTGCTGCTGGTGGCGTCGTTCTTCCACCGCATGCCGGGGGTGATGTACGAGCTGGGGGACCGGGCGACCTGCATCCTGATCTACCCGGCGGTGGTCGGCGCCGAGCACGCCGCGGGCGTCTGGGCGGGCGGGCAGCCGGAGGGCGCTGGCCAACCTGCTCGGACGGACCCGCGCGTCCGTCCTGACCGCCATCGCGGACGGTGTGAGCAGCACCGGCGCCCTGGCGCGGCGCGTGGGAACGTCCTCAGCGGCCATAAGCCAGCACACCGCGGTGCTGCGCCAGGCGGGTCTGATCACCACCCGGCGGCACCGCAGCCACGTCCTGCACCATCCCACCCAGACCGGACTGACGCTCCTGAATAAAACTTACTTTGTAAAGGCGGTCGGTTTAGACAATCAATCTCAAAATCACCAATAACGGCACGGGCTTCGCCCGTACGCCTCATCCAAGAACAGGACCGGCCGGCTCCGCGGGCTGGGCTTCGGGCTCGCGGGCGGCGGTGAGGGTGGCGCGGCCGGAGGGCAGGCGGGTGGCGATCGCGATGACGACGATGGCGGTGAGCCCGGCGGTGATGAGCAGGGCCTGCACGCTGACCACGTCCGCCAGCGGCCCGAACACGGCCATGCCGACAGGGGTGGCCAGCGCCATCACGATGCCGACATAGCTGAACATGCGCCCGTGCATGGCCGGTTCGACGGTCTTCTGGATGAGGGTCATGAACGGGGTCGAGAACGGCGGCACCAGCAGCCCGAACACGAACATGAAGGCGTAGAAGACCCACAGGTTGCCGCTCAGCCCGAGTGCCACGGTGGTCAGGCCGAAGCCGTAGACGGCGACGAGGATGAGGCCGATGGGGCTGCGTTTGGTTAGCACGGTGGACATGAGGATGCCGCCGAGCATCATGCCGAGGCTGAAGGCGATCTCGAGTGCGGCGAGCATCCAGGCTTGGCTGCCGAAGGTGCGGGCGACCATGAGCGGGGTGACGAAGGAGGGTGCGACGGTGAGCAGGAAGATGATGGCGTACACGATGAGGAGCCAGCGGACGACGGGGTGGGCGCGGACGTAGCGCATGCCTTCGGTGAGGTCCTGCCGGTAGGTGGGGCGGGTTTCGGTGGTGCGTTGCAGGGTGGGGACGGTGACGAGGGCGAGGAGCCCGATGCCGAGGACGGCGGTGATGACGTCGAGGAAGAAGACGGGGGCGAGGCCGTAGGCGGCGAAGATGGCGCCGGCGGCGGCGGGGGCGAGCAGGGCCATCGCTGATTGGATGGTCTGGAAGAGGCCGTTGACGCGCATGAGTTGGTCGGCGGGTGCGATCTGGGGGATCATCGCTTGCACGGCGGGTGTCTGGACTCCGGCGCCGAGGGAGCGGACGGCTACGGCGAGCAGGACGATCCACAGGTCGGTGACGCCGTTGGCCATGAGGAGGGCGAGGGCGAGGGTGGCTGCGGCGATGGCGGCGTCGGCGGTGATGACGAGGGTGCGGCGGTTCATGCGGTCGGCGAGTACTCCGCCGAAGATGGACACGATTCCTTGGGGGAGGAAGGCGGCGACGGCGTAGAGCGCTACGGCGAGTCCGGAGCGGGTTTGCAGGGTCACCCACCACATGACCGCGTATTGGGCGATCATGGAGCCGAGCAGTGACACGGTCTGCCCGGTCAGGAAGAGGGCGACGTTGCGTCGCCAGTGGGTGGGGGTCATCTGGTCTTTCTCCGCTCGGGGTGGTGGGGTGCGGCGCCGTGGAGGAAGAGGTCGACGACGTCCTGGGGGCGTTGACGGCATGGGGTTGGGCGTTCCTGTGGGGGCAGGGCTGCGGCGGCGAGTTCCATGAAGGCCGTGGCGAGGAAGCCGGGGTCGGCCTGGCGTAGTTGTCCGGTTTCGATCGCGTGTTTCATGAGGTCGGTGACGGGGGCGATCAGGGCTTGCTGGTAGGCGTGGCAGATGTCGGCGCGGGTGGTGTCGTCCATGTGGCGGGTGGCGTCGTAGACGCGGTTGCCGAGGGTGGAGTTGAAGGTGCCTTGGGCGTGGGCGTCGGCGAGTGCGAGGAGGTGGTCGTGCAGGGTGTCGCCGGTGTTGAGGGCGGTTCGCAAGGCGGTGCTGGTTTGTTGGATGTAGTGGTGGGCGACGGTGGTGAACAGGGCTGTTTTTCCGCCGGGGAAGTGGTGGTAGAGGCTGGCTTTTTTGACGTTCACGGTAGTGGCGATCTCTTCGAGGGAGACGCCGAGGTAGCCGCGTTCGGTGAGGAGCCGGGCGAATTCGTCGCGGGCGCGGGTGCGGGTGTCGCCCTGTGGGGTCACGTTCGTTCGGGTCCTGTCGGTGGGGTTGGTGGGGTGGGAGCCTACCTACCAATAGGTAGGGCGGCAAGTTCCGTGCGCTGATCTGGCACGCACTCAGGTGGTGGTGCTGGATCGGTTGCTGGGTGACAGGCGGGCGGCGGCTCTCGCGGGGTGGTGCCGGGTCCGGGAACATTTGTTCAAGCCGCCACCCCGTCCGGGCGGCGACACTCTGCCCATGACTGTTTCCCACCTCCTCCCGATGACTTAGGACGTCTCTCATGCGGATTCTCGTCTCCGGTGCCAGTGTGGCCGGGCCGGTGCTGGCGTACTGGCTCGTCAGGCACGGTTTCTCCGTGACCGTCGTGGAGCGTGCGCCGGCGTTGCGCAAGACCGGTGGTCACGCGGTCGATCTGTTCCGGCCCGCGGTGGACATCTCGGAGCGGATGGGGGTGCTGGCGCGTGTCGAGGAGCGGGCGACCGGGACGAGCCGGTTGAGCGTCCATCGGGAGGGTTCGCGGCGTCCTGTCCGGGCCGACCTCGGCAAGATCTTCAGTGCCACTTCCGCGCGGCATGTGGAGATCATGCGGGACGATCTGAGCGAGATCTACCATGACGCGGCCCGTGACGACGTCGAGTGGGTTTTCGGCGACTCCATCACCTCCATCTCGCCTGGCGGGGAGGTGCGGTTCGAGAAGGCCGGGCCGCGTCGTTTCGATCTGGTCGTCGGGGCGGACGGGCTGCATTCCAACGTGCGGCGTCTCGTGTTCGGTGAGGAGTCAGCCTTCAGCACGTTCATCGGCGCCTACCTGGGCGTGCTGAGCCTGCCCGGGGTGTCCGGTCTTGATGGTGAGTTGCGCATTCACGTTGGGGTGGGCCGCACGGCCGGCATGTACGGGGCGCGGCATCTCGGCGATGCGCGGGTGTTGTTCCTGTTCCGCAGTGAACAGCTCGACTACCACCACCGTGACGTGGCGCGGCAGAAGGAGTTGCTGCGTGGCGCGTTCATGGGCATGGATCCGGAGGTGGAGCGCTGGCTGGAGGGGCTGGACGGCACTGGGGCGTTCTACTTCGACTCGATCAGCCAGCTCCATTTGGACACGTGGTCGCGCGGCCGGGTGACGCTGGTCGGCGACGCGGGTTACTGCCCTGGCCCGGCGGTCGGGGGCAGCACGAGTCTGGCCGTGGTGGGCGCGTACGTTCTGGCGGGGGAGCTGGCGCGGGCGGGCGGGGACCATGAGCTGGCGTTTCCCGCCTATGAGCGGGCGATGGCGGAGCATGTGCGGGGCAGCCGCGCGGTCGCGGTGAGCGCGGCGCGCACCTTGATTCCGGCGTCCCGGCTCGGGGTGTGGGGGCTGGCTCAGGGCGCCCGGCTGATCTCCGCTCTGCCCGCGGGGCCCAGCCGGGCGCTGACCCGCCTGGCCAGCAGGACCGCGCGTCTGCACGATTCCATGGTGGTCGATGAGTACCCGCCGCGGCGGCAGGGCGTGTCCAGGTGAGCGGGAGCTGTGGGCCGGTTACGCCCAGGGGCGGGGGAAGGCGGGGCCGTCCAGCCGGTCGCCGGCGGCGAGGCCGAGGGGGTCGGTGACGGGGTGCGCGTCGCCGCTGTGGCGGGTGGCCTCGTCCATGTAGATGGTGACGTGTGCGAGGCGTGCCTGGCCGGTGCGGTTGGGCAGCGCCATGTGGCCGGTGTAGCCGCTGTGGAAGGTGCAGTCGCCGGCGCGCAGCGGCACGGTGACGCGGGGGGTCCAGCGCAGGGACGGGTCGGCGGCGAACAGGTCGTCCTCGTCGTGCAGGTCCTGGGGGCGCAGGCCGGTGCGGTGCTGGGTGCCGGGCAGGAAGGTCATGCAGCCTCGTTCCGGCGGGACGTCGACCAGGGCGATCCACGCCGACAGCGGTAGCCGGTCGCCTGTGTGCGGCCAGTAGGGGCGGTCCTGGTGGAATTCGGTGGCGGCGTTGTTGTGCGGCTCCTTGACCAGGAGCTGGTCGTGCCAGATGCGCAGCGGGAATCCGGCGAGTTGTTCGGCGATGCGGCCGAGCCGCGGGTCGAGGGTGAGCTCGCTGAGTGTCTCGTCGTGCTGCCAGACGTTGACGAGCTGGCTGAAGACGCCCTGCTTTTCCAGGCTTTCGGCGCGGTGCGCCGCCAGGAAGGCTTCGGCGCCGGCTCGGAAGCGCTGGATCTGGTCGGGTGTGAGTACTCCTCTGACTCGGACGAAACCGTGTTCGCGGTACGCCGCCACGAGCTCCTGGGGTACTTGGCCGTCGGCGTGGACGTCGCTGCCGGGCTGTTCTGACGTGCTCGTTTCCATCTCTGACCTCCGTGTGTGATACCGAAAGTGTCGTCGTGCGGTGCCGCCGGGAGCTAGGCCGATTCCGGCGGGTGGTCGTACGATTGCGACATGCCTGCCACGCTGCACGAGCACGCGCTGTTCGCCGGTGGCCCGGTGATGGGCGGCGTCCACCGTCTGGAGGCGGGCGTGGAGTCGCATGCCCATGACTTCCTGGAGATCGCGGTGATCGGGCCGGGCCGTGGCCGGCACGTGACCAGTCAGGGGGAGCATCCGGTGCGGCAGGGGCAGGTCATCGTGTTGCGTCCCGGCGCCTGGCACGGGTTTGCCGGCTGTGAGGACCTGGTGGTGGCGAACTGCTGTCTGTCGGCGCAGGCGTTGCGGGGTGAGCTGGCGCCGCTGTACGACCTGGCGATGCCGCGCCGAATGTTGTGGACGGATCCGGTGGCTTCCGGCAGGCACGGGGTGTCGGTCATCGCTGTCGATCCGGCCGCGGCGCGGGAGGCGATCGCGGAGATCGGGCTGCTGGAAGGTGATCTGCGGGCCGATCGGGGCAGGCCGGGCCGGGTGCTGGGCCGGCTGGTGACCGTGCTGGGCATTCTGGCCGACGGGCGGGCCGCCGAGCGGGGGGAGCCGGGGCCGGTCGTCCACCCGGCTGTCGCCGCGACCGTGGCCCGGCTGGAGGCGGCGCCCGCGCATTCCTGGCGGCTGGAGGAGCTGGCGCGGGCGGTGAACCTGGATCCCGCTTATCTCGGGCGGTTGTTCAGGCGGTACGTCGGGCTGACGCCGCTGGATTTCCTGGCGCGGTTGCGGGCTGAGCGCGCGGCCACGCTCCTGGCGCATTCGGCGCTGCCTGCCGCGCGGGTGGGGGCGGCCGTCGGGTGGGACGATCCGACGTACTTCGCCCGTCGTTTCCGCGCGTTGGTGGGGCTGACGCCCACCGAGTACCGGCGGCGCAGCCGATCAGCGGCCCCCGCCCGGCAGCCGGCCGGGAAGAATGATCAAATGTCTGCCACACTGGACGAGGTCGCCCACCCCGCGAAAGGTGCTTCATGACCGCATACGCCCTCGATCACGTGGCTCTCGCGGTGCGAGACTGGGCCCAGGCGGGGCCGGTGCTCGCCGGCCGGTACGCGGGCCGCTGGGACAGCGGCTTCAGGCAGCCGGTCTTCAGCCCCGCCCAGCTCGAGTACGCCGACGGCATGCGGATCGAGCTGCTGGAGCCGGGCGCGGAGCCGTCGTCGTTCGTGCGTCGTTTCCTCGACGCCAGGCAGGCGGCGGCCCGGCCGCATCACATCACCTTCAAGGTGGGCGACATCCGGGCGACGCTCGACCGGGCGCGGGAGTGCGGGTTCGAGCCGATCCAGGTGAACCTGGAGTCGGAGATGTGGAAGGAGGCGTTCCTGCACCCGAAGGCGACGGGGCTGGGCTTCCTGGTGCAGGTGGCGCAGGCGGCGGGGACGCCGGCGGACCTGGGCGGCGACCTGCCGGGCCTGCACCGGACCCCTCCGTGGCCGGCGCCTGCGGGTGCGGCTGCCGCGCTGCCCGCCGTCGCCGGCCGGGTGGCGGACCTGGAGACGGCCGGGCGGGTGCTGCGTGAGGTGCTGGGCGGCATCGAGACGCCGCTGGAGGCCGGCACCTCCTCCTGGGCGTGGCCGCAGGGGGCCGACCTCGTCCTGTCCGCCGCCGGGGAGCCGGGCCTGGAGCTGCTGGCCTTCCGCGGTGACGGGGCGACGTCCTGGAAGCTCGACGAGCTGCTGTCGGCGGCGGGCAGCGAGCCCGTCGTCCCGGAGCTGGGCATCAGGACCGTCGATCTGGGGCGCGCCGACTGACCTGTCGACAGTATGAAAGCGGTCATCCATGAGAATTCAGGCAGCCGTTCTGCGTGACACCGCGAAGCCGTTCGCCGTCGAGGACGTCCATCTGCACGATCCGGGCCCCGGTGAGGCGCTGGTGCGGGTGGCCGGCGCGGGGTTGTGTCACACCGATGTGGTCTTCCGCGCGTTCCCGCAGCTCCCGATGCCGATGATCTTCGGGCATGAGGGGTCGGGGGTGGTCGAGGCGGTCGGGCCGGGGACGAGCAGGGTCAAGCCGGGTGATCATGTGGTCATGAGTTTCGACTCGTGCGGCTGGTGCGTCCAGTGCGTGACGGGCGCGCCGGCGTACTGCGCGGAGTTCATGACCCGCAACCTGTCCGGCACGCGGGTGGACGGCAGCAGCGGCGCCACCGACCTGGCCGGGGCGCCGGTGGCGGCCCGCTGGTTCGGCCAGTCGTCGCTGGCCACGCACGCCGTGGCCACCGAGCGGAACCTGGTCGTGGTGGATCCGTCGCTGCCGCTCGATCTGCTCGGGCCGCTGGGCTGCGGGTTGCAGACGGGCGCGGGCGCCGTGCTGAACTCCTTGCCGGTACGGCCTGGCGACGGCGTGGCGGTGTTCGGCGCCGGGGCGGTGGGCCTGGCGGCGGTGATGGCGGCCAGGGTCGCGGGCGCGTCCGACATCGTCGCGGTGGACCTGCACGCCTCCCGCCGTGACCTGGCGCTGGAGCTGGGCGCCACCCGCGCGCTGGACGGGGCGGACCCGGAGCTGGCGGCGCAGGTCGGGCAGGTGGAGCACTCCTTCGACACGACGGGGGTGAGCGCCGTGATGGCGACGGCCGTGAGCGTCCTGAAGGTGGGCGGGACCTGCGGGCTGGTCGGGGCGGGCGGCGGCGACCTCACGCTCAGCCCGCTGGCGCTGGCCGGCCGGGGTGTCCGCTACATCTTCGAGGGCGACGCGGTGCCGCAGCGGTTCATTCCGCGGCTGATCGCGCTGTGGCAGCAGGGCCGTTTCCCGTTCGAGCGGCTGATCCGCACGTACCCGCTGGCCGACGTGGACGCGGCCGAGCGTGACTCCGCCGCGGGCGGCACGGTCAAGCCCGTTCTGCTGCCGTGAGCGGGCCGGCTTGCCGGGTCCTGTGGCGGCGATCTACCATCATGTCGATGATTCGACAAGTGTCGTCACGACGGGAACGAGATGGCTGACCCCGAGGATCTCGCGTTCGAGGCGCTGGCCGACGGCACCCGCCGCCGGATCCTGCGCCTGCTGTCCGAGCGAGGTGAGTGCACCGCCTCCGAGATCGCCGAGGCCGTCACGAACGTGGGGCGTACCACGGTGTCGAGTCACCTGCGCGTGCTGCGGGTGGCCAACCTCGTGGACGAGCGCCGCGACGGCCGTTTCCGCCGTTACTCCATCGCCAGGAAACCCGCCGAGGACATGGTGGATTTCCTGCGGGGCCTGTATCAGGGCTCGCTGGCCGCGCTCAGGGACAGGGCGGAGCATGCTGCTCCGCCCGAGCGGAGCGAGGCGGCGAAGTGGGCGGAATCTTCCTGAGTGAGGAGACCCGCGTCAATGCTCCCCCTGGGGAGGTGTTCGCCCTCTTCGGGCAGGACGCGGGCGCGGGGTGGTTGTTCGACGCGGCCTTCGACGCGCTGCGGCCGGGCGCCGTGGTGCGTTTCCGCATCCCCTGGCCCGCCGGTTCCGGCGGTGACGGCGCGCCGGCCGGGTGCGGCGGCGACGGGACGCTGGAGGCCACGGGCAGGATCGTCTCCGTGCGGCCGGGCAGCCGCATGGTGCTGGCCCACGAGACGCCCTGGCGCGGCCGGGTGGTGTGCACCCTGACCCCTGACGGGGGCGGCACCAGGGTCAGGGTCGTGGCCGAGATCGACGACAGCGGCATCGCGTGGCTGCTGGCCAGGAGCGGCCACGAGCCGCCGGGCCCGGCCGCCGAGCCGGGCTCGCATCCGGTCGGGCTGCTGGTCAGCCTGTCGGGCTCGGCCAGTGTGTTCGCCGCGGCGAGCGAGAACCTGGCCCGCATGGCCGTGGAGGAGGCGAACGCCGACGGCGGCGTGTGCGGCGGCCCGCTGCGGCTGGTCGTGGCGGACGACGCCACCGACGCGCGGGTGGGGGCCAGGCGGATGCGCTGGCTGGTGAGGGCGGGCTGCCGGGCGGTGTTCACGAACGTCACCTCGGCCACGTTCGCCGCCATCGAGCCGATCGCCCGCGCGGCGGGCGTCCTGCTGATCTACACGCCGGTGAACGAGGGCGGGCGCGGCGGGCACGGGCTGCTGCGGCTGGGGGAGCGGCCGGCGGGGCAGTTGTCGCTGGCGGTGCCGTACCTGATGCGTGACAGCGGCGGGCGGCGCTGGTTCCTGGCGGGCAACGACTACGTGTGGCCGAGGGCCAGCAACCGGCAGGCGCGGCGGATCATCGGCGCGGCCGGCGGCGAGGTGGCCGGGGAGCGGTACGCGGCGATCGGGACCCGTCGTTTCGAGCCGCTGGTGGAGGAGATCGAGCGGTCGCGGGCCGATCTGGTCGTGTCCACGTTCGTGGGCGCGGACGAGGCGCTGTTCGAGCGGGCCTGCCACGCGGCGGGGCTGCGCGCGCGGGTGCGGACGCTCTCGCTGGCGCTGGACGAGGCGACCCGCGAGCATGCGGGGGACGCGGCGGGAGCGGGCCTCTACACCGCGTTCGGCTACTACCAGCAGTTGCCCATCGCGGCCAACCGCGCGTTCCTGGCCCGTTACCGCGAGCGTTACGGGCCGGTGGCGCCGCCGGTGTCGAGCATCAGCGAGTCGGTGTACGAGGCGGTGCACCTGTACGCGGCGGCGGCGCGCGGGATCAGGGGCGGCGGTGAGCCGGCCGAGATCGGCCGTGCGCTGCCGGGCAGCACGCTGCGGGGGCCGAGGGGCCGAATCAGGGTGGCCGGGCACGATCGCCTGGAGCAGGACCTGCACCTGGTACGCGCGGTTCCGGGCGGGTTCGCGCACGAGGCTACGGCCGAACCCAAACCCCGCCCCTAATAAGTCAATATGTCGCCACTCATTGACATGTGTGGAGCGTTCCCCATAGCGTCCCCGGCAGTCGAACCGACCGCCAGGAGCACCGCATGCGCGCTCAGCCCCCCACTCCTGCCGACCTCGCCGCCCTCTCCGCCCGCTACGGCTTCGGCCTCACCGGCGAGGACCTGGCCGCCTACCACGAGCTGACCACCGAGACCTTCGAGTCCTGCGCCGCCGTGGAACGCCAGTGGGCCGCCCGCGACCAGCCCGCCGGCCAGCCCGCCGACCGAATCGCCGGCCGGGACCCGGGCCTCCGCCCGCAGGACGACCGCCTGGGCGCCTGGCAGCGGCGCACCTCGATCAAGGGCGCCCCCGAGGGGCCGCTGGCCGGGCGCACGGTCGCCGTCAAGGACAACGTGTGCGTGGCCGGCGTGCCGATGTCGGGCGGCTCGGCCGCGCTGGACGGCTTCGTGCCCGCGCGGGACGCCACGGTCGTCACCCGGCTGCTCGAAGCCGGCGCCGAGATCACCGGCACGTCGGTCTGCGAGGACCTGTGCCTGTCCGGCGGCAGCCACACCTCCGCGGCCGGACCCGTACGCAACCCGCACGACCTGACCCGCAGCGCCGGCGGCTCCTCATCCGGCAGCGCCGCCCTCCTGGCCGCCGGCGAGGTGGACCTGGCGATCGGCGGCGACCAGGGCGGATCCGTGCGCATCCCGGCCGCCTGGTGCGGCGTCGTGGGGCTGAAGCCCACGTACGGGCTCGTGCCGTGCACCGGGTCGGTGCCGATCGAGCCCAGCGTCGACCACCTCGGCCCCATGGCCCGCACCGTGGCCGGCGTGGCGGACCTGCTGACGGTCATCGCCGGCCCCGACGGCAGCGACCCGCGCCAGGACCCGCGCACCACGGTGCCCGACTACCGCCTGGCCCTCGGCGGCGGCGCGGGCGAGCTGCGGGTGGGGCTGCTCGCCGAGGGTTTCGGCCTGCCGGGACGCAGCGACCCCGCCGTGGACGCCACCGTACGGGGCCTCGTCCGGCGGCTGGACGCCGACGTGCGCGACGTCAGCGTCCCCGGGCACCGCGACGCGCCCCACCTCTGGACCGTCATCGTCGTCGCGGGCGCCGCCACGCAGCTCATCGACCTGGCCGGCGGCGGCGTCGCCGGCTGCGACCCCGAGCTGGCGGCGGCCCTGCACCGGGGCCGCCGCGAGCACGCCGGGCGGCTGTCGGCCACCGTCAAGCTGGTCACGCTGCTGGGCGCCCACCTGATCCACACCAGCGGCGGCGCGCACTACGCGATGGCCCGGCGGCTCGCCGCCCGGCTCACCGCCGCCTACGACGCCGCCCTGGCCGGGGTGGACGTGCTCGCGCTGCCCACCCTGCCCATGACCGCCACCCCGCTGCCCGCCCCCGCGGCGCCGCCGCGTGAGCAGGTCGCCCGCGCGCTGGAGATGATCCCCAACACCTGCCCGTTCGACGTCACCGGGCATCCGGCGATCAGCGTGCCCGCGGGGCTGTCCGGCGGGCTGCCGGTGGGCCTGATGCTGGTCGGCCGCCACGGTGACGAGGCCACCCTGCTGCGCGCCGCCGCCGCCTGCGAGCGGCTGTCCGGCGGCGCTCCCGCCATCACCACCACAGGAGGTACCCGATGATCCCGTCCCGGCCCCGCTCCATCCGCACCACGCAGGCGGTCGACCGGCTGCCCGACTTCCCCTTCGACTACGGCCAGTACCTCGCGCCCGACGGGAGCGGGCAGCGCAAGTTCATCGGCACGCTGCCGCAGGGCGCGCAGGGCAGGCCCGTCGCCGTCATCGGCGCCGGCGCCGCCGGGCTGTGCGCCGCCTACGAGCTGATGCGGATCGGCCTGCGGCCGGTCGTCTTCGAGGCCGACAAGGACGCCTCGGGCCGGCCGCGCATCGGCGGACGCATGCACACCCTGTCCCTGAACCCGGCCGACCCGGCCAAGGCGGAGATGGGGTGCATGCGCTTCCCCAGCTCGGCCGTCACCCAGCACCAGTACGCCGAGCAGTTCGGCCTGACCTACCAGCTGTTCCCCGACCCGTTCACCGAGGACGCCGTCGGCCTGACCACGGTCGACATCGACGGCAAGCAGTACGCCGCCGCGAACATCGATGACTTCCAGCGGCGTTTCCCCGTGTTCGCCCAGATCAGCCAGGCCTGGAACGAGGCGCTGGAGCAGGTCGGCTTCACCGACCTGGCCAAGGCCATCGAGAGCGGCGACACCGCGGCCGTCAAACGGCTGTGGAACCCGCTCGTGCGCCGCTACGACAGCACCAGCTTCTACGAGTTCCTCGTCGAGAGCGGCACCATGACGCGCGAGCAGATCCGCGTCTTCGGGCTGGTCGGCTTCGGCACGGGCGGCTGGGACTCCTTCTACGACATCTCCTGGCTGGAGATGCTGCGCATGCTCGTCACCGGCATGGACGCCGACCAGCTCCTGCTGGTGGAGGGTTCGAGCGCGTTCGCCCAGGGGTTCTGGACGCACGCCCCCGACGACATCCGCTACTGGAACAAGGGCACCACCCTGGCCGCCCTGCACGGCGGTGGCCCGCCGCGGGGCCGGGTGACCGCGATGGAGGGCAGCCGCGTGCAGCCGGGCTGGATCGACCTCACGCTGGAGGGCGGCGGCACGGAGACCTTCCAGGCCGTCCTGCTGACCCCGCAGCTGCACGCCGTGGAGACGCAGATCGCGCTGCCGCGCAACTTCCCGCCCACCTCCGGCCAGATCCCCGTGTTCGGCGACCGGCTGTGGAACTCCATCCACAAGACCAGCTACTGGCAGTCGGCCAAGACCTTCTCCCTGATGCCGGCCCCGTTCTGGAAGAACGGCGCGAACGAGTACCGGATGGGGGTGACGCTCTCCGACAGCCTGCCCCGCGCCGCCTACGTCTTCGACTACGGCCAGTACGGCCCCGTGCCGCCCGGCCGCAACGCCGCCGCGATCGCGCTCAGCTACACCTGGGCCGAGGACGCGATGAAGGTCAGCGCCTCCGACCTCGCCGAACGCGTGACCCTCTACAACCGGGAGCTGGCCAGGATCCACCCCAGCCTCTCCCACGCCATCTGGTCGAACTGCCGGCCGGACAACTCGGTGACCATCTCCTGGGAGAACGAGCCCCACTTCCGCGGCCTGTGCAAGTTCAACCGGCCCGGCCAGTACGAGCTGCAGTGGAACCTGTTCGCCCACTTCATGAAGAACAAGGTCACCGGGGAGCCGGCCAACAACCTGTTCCTGGCGGGCGACGACATCTCCTGGTCGGCCGGCTGGGTCAACCACGCCCTGCAGTCGGGGCTGAACGCCGCCTGGGGGATCGCCAAGCTCGTCTTCGGCGCCGACACCAGGGCCAACCCGGGCCCCGGCGACCTGTGGGACGAGTTCGCCCCGCTGCCGCCCGCCGAGCTGCACAGAAGACCACGCAACCACGACACCAGGAAATAAGGACGAAGCCATGCGCATCATCCAGGACCGCATCGACTACGAGGTCACCGGTCTCCCACCGGTGACCCTGCCCGCCGACCTGAACGACCAGGCCGTCCAGGCCAAGGTCAAGGCCAGCCGGCTCAGCGGCCACCAGCTCAGGGGCCTGGAGGACACGACACCGCAGGAGAGCCGGGCCCTGCTCTGGCTCCTGGCCGAGTACTGCACGGCCGACAGGCGCGACATGACCTTCCGCGCCCTCCTGCCCATCCCCGGCGGCGTCGGGCAGATCATCCTGCGGTACGGCTCGCAGTTCCAGGGCTCGGCCACGCTCGTGGGGCGCGGCCTGCCGATGGGCGGCAAGGACCCGGGGGTGGAACCGGAGGATCTGCTGCAGCAGATCAGGACGCAGTACCGGCTCGGCGGCATCCGCGGCACCTGGACGCCGGACCAGGTGCTCAAGCTGTACCACGCGCTGGCCCGCGTCCCAGAGGCGGACCGGCCGGCCCTGCTGGGAGTGGTGATCGAACGCGTCGCGCACCTGGGCGCCGACAAGTACGGCGCGCACACCCAGGGCAGGTTCTCGCACACGGCGGGACGGACCTCGGGAGACTGGGGCACGCTCACCCTGACGGACGCGGCGTTCACCGGCGACGACAAGGGCTTCTACGGAGGCAGCGACGGCTCCGCCGTGTACCCGCCGAGCGTGCAGGTCATCCTGCACGAGGTCGGCCACGCCGTCGAGAGCCAGGTCCGCAGGGCCGAGTCCAGGGCGAACGCCGACCTGGCCCTCGCGATCTCCGGCGGCGCCGCCTACCCGCGGGAACGCTCCCTGCCGGACGACGCGCCCATCACGCAGGGCCTGCAGCTCCGCTACCAGGACCTCCGGGACGCCGACGCGGCCGAGGCGCTCGTCCGCGAGACCTACAACCTGGTGGCGGCCAGGCAGGACGCGGCCGGGAAGATCGCCGCCTGCCGGAACCTGGGCGGCAAGATCGCCGCGTTCGCCCAGGCCGTGCAGGGCATGAAGGACCCCGGCACCGTCGCCCCCGCCGAGCGGCTGCTCAAGGAGATCCAGCACGAGCACGCCGAGCTGGTGAGCTGGTACGACTACGCCCGCGACATGATCGTGCGGCGCGGCCACGGGGAGGAGTTCGATCCCCCCGCGTACGCCAAGATCAAGGACGCGCTGGCCGGGAAGCTGGACCACACCCCCTGGCTGACCTACACCGGCGAACTCAACCGCTGGGCCGACCTGCACATCGCCACGTCCGCCTGGCGCAAGAAGTACACCAGGGCCGAGGGGTTCGTCACCCGCCGCGAGCAGAACCTCGTCGAGCACGCCAACCTCAACAAGATCGGCATCGCCCTGACCCCCTACACGAAGGCGTTCTTCGAAGGGGACAAGGCCGCGACGGAGCTGTACGCGGAGGCGTACGGGCTGTGGCGCGTGCACCCCGAGGCCGTCGCGTCGCACAGCGCCGACCTGCTGGCCTACTTCACCAGCGGCGCCTACCGCCAGGGCGACTGACCGGGAGTACTCGCTCGCGTACGTCAGCCGAGGCTCTGCCGGCCAGGCCGAGGCAGGCGTGCGCGGCGGCGCGGTGCGCTGGTCAGTCCTCTCGTGCCATCCCCGCCATCAGCGCGTCCAGCAGCCCCGGCACCGCCTCCTGGAGGGCGTCGCGCCGCAGCCGATGCCCCCGCGACGGCCCTACCATGACCGGACGCAGCACCCCCGCCTCCACCAGGATCTTGAAGTGGTGCGTCGCGGTCGACTTGTTCAGCCCGTCGTACAGGTCCGCGCACGCAGCCTCGGCGGCCGGGCCCGCGGCCAGGCCTCAGTGCAGGCACTCGCCCGAAGCCGCTCTCAGGCATGGAGTTACGCGGCCCTGCTCACCCTGCTCATGCTCGGCCAGGCGACCTCCGCCATCCCCTCGCCGCTCTACGCCCTGTACGCCGAGAAGTGGGACTACCCGCCCTTCCTCACCATCGTCATCTTCGCCGCGTACGGAGCCGTCGCGGTCGTCGCGATCCTCGTCTCCGGCGCCCTGTCCGACCGGTACGGCCGCCGCCCCGTGCTCCTGGCCGCCGTCCTGCTGCTGATCGCCGGGCTCGCGGTGTTCGTCCTCGCCACCGGGCCGGGCACCTCGTCGTGGCGCGGATGCTCAACGGCGCCGCGCTCGGCACCGCCGCCCTCGCCCAGAGCGGCTTCCACCCTCTGGTGCTGCCCTACCTCGCCGCCGCGCTCATCGCCGTCGTCCTGTTCGTCCTGCTCGTGGTGATGCGCGAGCCGCACCCCCCGTCCGGCGCGGCGCCGCTGGGGATCCCGCGCCCGCAGGTGCCCCAGGCGATCCGCGGCCACTTCGTCTTCGCCGTCGTCGGCGCGGGCGCCGCCCGGGCCGTGCTCGGCGTCTGCTTCTCGCTGGAACCTTCCATCGCCGCCCAGGCCGCCCGCGTCGAGGGGCCGTTCTTCGGCGGCGTTCGTCATCGCGGCCGTGACCCTGGCCGCCGCGGCCGCCCAGATCGCCGGCGCCCGCTACCCGGCCCGCACGGTCGCGCTGGCCGGCGACACGGCGCTGGCCGTGCTCATGCCGGCCGGGGTGGCGGCCTTCGCCACCGGCGACGCCGCCGTCATCGTCGTCACGGTCGCGGTCGTCACGGTCGCGCTGCAGGGCGGCGCCTACGGGCTCGCCTTCGGCGGCTCCCTGCGCCACCTGACCGCGCATCTCCCCGCCGAGCGGCGCGGCGCCGTCATGTCCATGTTCTACCTGCTCGCCTACGGCGCGCTCATCACGCCCACGCTCCTCGTCGGCGTCGGCGCGACCGTCTGGGGCGGCGCCGCGATCTTCCCCGTCTTCTCCGTGCTCGCGGCCCTGCTCTGCCTGTCGGCCGTGGCCGCCGAGCGCGTGCTCACCCGCCGGGCCAGGCGCCCGCGGACGGTGCCCGCGGGCGAGGTGCGCGGAGCGGGCAAGGCCGGCTGAGCCGGGGGACGTACCGCGTCAGGTGGAGTTGCGCCACGCCTACCGCGGCGGATTGACCTGCGCCGTCAAATCCTGGGTGGACGACCGGCAACAGCCCGGTCGATATCGTGATGCCGAATGTCGGAAGCGGTCACGGCCGCCGGTCAACGAGGGCCGCCATTCATCCGCTCACCTTTTGCGAAAGCCCCTGACGACGCTTCCACCTGCCGAAAAACCGTCCTAGGAGGAAAATTCATGGGTTTACGGGGTGCGGCTGTCATCGTCTGCCTGACGATGGCCGCCGCGAGCGTGCTGACATTGTCGGACCCCGGGGGAAAACCGGCCGCCGCCGCCACGGCGCCGGCCGCGGAGGCGGTTTCCCCGTTGTCCATCATTTCGACGTCGTATCCCGTCCCGGCTGACGCGATATTCGTCGCGCCCGGCGGGAACGACGCGAACGCCGGCACCCTGGAGGCTCCGCTGCGGACCGCGGGGGCGGCCGTGGCCAGGGCCGCGGCGGGCCGGATGACCACGATCGTGCTGCGCGCCGGCGAGTACCGCGAACGGCTGGGCAACGTCGCCGCGCCGGTGACGCTGCAGCCGTACCCGGGGGAGCAGGTCTGGTTCAAGGGCAGCTCGCAGATCCAGCAGAGCCAGCTCACGGCCGACGGCGGCGCCTGGCGGCTGGACGGCTGGAACCCGGCCAGCGTCTGCCGGGCCGGCGCGCCCGCCTACGACGAGTGCATGAACCCGCTGCACTTCAACGACGACAACCCGGTCGGCGGGGACCCGCAGATGGTGTTCCTCGACGGTGAGCCGCTGCGCCAGGTGGCCACCAGGGAGGAGGTCAGGGCGGGCACCTTCTTCCACGACGGTGCGGGCGACCGGACCTACCTCGGCAGCGACCCGGCCGGACGCAAGGTGGAGATCACGGCCAGGAAGAGCGGCATGCACTTCTTCGCCGGGGCCGACGGGTCGGTCGTGCGGGGGCTCGGGTTCGCCCACTTCGGCAGCAGCCAGAACCAGACCAAGGAGCCGGCCGCGCTCATCGCGCAGGCCAAGGGCATGGTGTTCGAGAAGAACACGATCATCCACAACGCCGCGTCGGGCCTGCTGGTCAACGCCGACGACGTGCGCGTGAGCGGCAACGCGATCGCCGAGAACGGCTACCTGGGCATCGGCGCGCACCGGTCGGCGAACCTGACCGTCGAGGGCAACCGGGTCGTGCGCAACAACACCGAGCAGCTCGGCTTCTCGCAGGGCTACCACCTGGCGGGCGCCGGGATGAACGCCACCCGGGTCACCGGCGCGACCGTCCGCGACAACGTGTTCGAGGCCAACCAGGGCGTCGGCCTGTGGTGCGACCTGTCGTGCCACGACGTGACGATCATCCGGAACCTGATCCGCGGCAACTCCCGGCACGGCCTGCACTACAAGGTGTCGGGCCAGGCGCTGATCGCCTCCAACGTGCTGGCCGGCAACGGCATGACCGGGCTGAGCCTGCTGGGTTCGAATCACGTCCGCGTGATCAACAACACCTCCGTCGGCAACGCGCAGGCGATCGCGGTGCAGGAGGACGCGCGGCCGGCCTGCCCCGGCACGGAGGACCTCTGCCCGACCGACGCCGACAAGGCGCTGGGCATCACGTGGGACACCGCCGACGTCACGCTGATGAACAACGTGATCGCCGGCGGCACGAGCACCGCGCCGCTGGTCAACACCACCGACAACAACACCGGCGAGTCCGGGCGCAGGGTCGGCGCCGACGGCATGATCCCGGCCGCGCAGATGCACCACAACGGGTACTCGCGCACCGGCGCGGACACGCCGGCCACGCTCGTGCAGTGGTCGCGGGTGACCGGTTCGAGCGTCCATCACCCGTCGCTGGCGCAGTTTCAGGCCGCGACCGGCCGCGACGCGAACTCCCGCTACCAGGAGACGAGCTACGTGGTCAACGCCGACGGTGGCGACTACCGGCTGGTGCCGGGCAGCCCGGCCGAGTCGGCGGGCGCGCCGCTGCCCGCCGACGTCGCCGCGGCACTCGGCGTCCCGGCAGGGGAGCCGGTCCGGCTGGGCGCGCTGGCCTGGCCGGCCGAGCCGGCCCAGGCCGAGCTGGTCCGCAACGGCACGCTGGACGGGACGTCGATCGTGCCGTGGTGGTCGGCGGGCAACCCGGCGCTCACCGTGGACGGTGGCGAGCTGCGGGCGGCCGTCGCCGACGGCGCGGCCGAGCCGGGCGACGCCGTCGTCACGCAGCTCACCGGCGGCCTGATCAGCGGGCGCGCCTACACGGTGTCGTTCGACGCCCGCGCCTCGGCCGACGTGGCCGTCGAGGTGGCCGTGCAGGAGGGCGAGGCGCCCCACAGCGCCGCGCTCGCGCAGAGCGTCGAGCTGGAGACGGGCCGTCAGCGGTACTCCTTCCCGTTCACCTCCACCGTCGACACCACCGCGGCCGAGGTGGTCTTCCGGCTCGGCGGCCAGGGCGCGCTCACCGTCCACCTCGACAACGTCTCCCTGGTGGAGAACACCTGGGGCCTGTCGAAGGAGCCCCAGCAGAGCGAGGCGGAGGCGCTGGCCGCCGCGGCGGCGAGCGGGCAGCTCGTCGAGGTGCTGTCCGAGCGCGGCCAGACGCGCGAGGTGTACGCCACGCCCGACGGCAGCTTCACCTCCAAGGAGCACTTCCAGCCGGTCCGCGTGGTCAAGGACGGCGTGTGGACGCCCGTCGACACCAAGCTGCGCAAGCTCGCCGACGGGTCGATCGTGCCGAACGCGGTGCCGGCCGAGATCAAGCTGTCCGGCGGCGGCACCGGCCCCCTGGTGACCATCAACCGGGCGGGCCGGCCGATGTCGCTGACCTGGCCCACGACGCTGCCCAAGCCGTGGCTGGACGGCGACACCGCCGTCTACCCCGGCGTCCTGGGCGCGGAGGTGGACCTGCGCGTCCGGGTGGAGCCCGAAGGGTTCTCGCACGTGCTGGTCGTCAAGACCGCCGCTGCCGCCGCCGACCCGCGCCTGGCCGCCGTCAAGCTCGGCCTGTCGGCGCCCGGCCTCAGCGTGCGCACGGCGGACGACGGCACCCAGCAGGCGATCGACGAGACCACCGGCAGCGTGGTCTACGAGGCCCCCGTACCGATCATGTGGGACTCCACCGCGCCGGCCGCCGCGGCGGCCATGCGGGCGGCGACGGCCGGCGACGGCGGGGAGACCCCCGGCGAGGACCTCACCGACAACGGCGTCGTGGAGGCCTCCGCCAGCCAGCCCGGCGACACCTCCAAGATCGCCACCGTGACCACGAGCGTGAGCGGCGGCGAGATGACGCTCAAGCCGGACCCGGCCCTGCTCACCGGCGCGGACACCACCTACCCCCTCTACATCGACCCCATGTGGGACACCCCGCGCGCCTCGGCCCGCCTCATGGTCTCCAGCGCCGGATGGTCGAAGTACAACTTCACCAAGAACGAGGGCATGGGCCGCTGCCCCCGCGACTACCCGCCCGCCGGCCGCTACTGCAACGGCTGGTACGAGAAGCGGCTGTTCTACCGCGTCCCCACGGCCAGGTTCGCGCACAAGCAGATCATCTCCGCCGAGTTCCACTCCCAGGAGACCTTCGCCACCTCCTGCCGCAAGCGCGTCGTGGACATCTATCTGGCCAAGAGCTTCGGGACGGGCTCCACCTGGAACTCCACGTCCGACAACTGGGTGCGCAGGCTGGACAGCAGGAACGTCGCCAAGGGCTGGAGCTCCGGCTGTCCCGCCGGTGACGTGCTGTTCAACGTGACGAGCGCCGTCCAGGAGGCGGCCAGGAAGGGCTGGTCGAACACCACCTTCGGGCTGCGCGCCCGCGACGGCGGCGACCAGCTCGCCTGGAAGCGCTTCGACCGCGACGCCTTCGTCCGCGTGCACTACAACAGCCCGCCCGCGCAGCCGAAGATGAGCCAGCTGTCCTCCAGCCCCGGCGGCCCCTGCCGCGGCCCGGCCACCCCGGCCACGTTCAACCGGCTGCCGACCCTGTTCGCCAAGAACCTCACCGACCCGGACAACAAGGGCGTGGAGGGCGAGAAGCTCAAGGCGCAGTTCCAGGTCACCTGGACGGAGAACGGCGTCCAGAAGGTCAAGAACCTCGGCACCGTCAAGAAGATGTCGGCCAACGGCCCGCGCAAGTCCTCCTTCAGCGTGGTGATCCCCAAGGACCTCATCCCGCAGGGCGTGGTCGCCCACTGGGGCGTGCGCGCCTCCGACGGGCGCGCGTGGAGCCCGTGGAGCTGGGACGGCAACGCCACCGCCTGCTACTTCGTCTACGACGCCAGGGCGCTGCCCGACCCGACGGTCACCTCCACCGGCGCCGACGGCTACCCCGCCCTCGACCCGGCGAACCCGGCGCAGGTCCCGGCCGACGGCGTGGGCCGGTACGGCACGTTCACGATCGCCCTCGACACCCGGGTCAGCAAGTACGCGTGGGCGATGAACACCGACCCCGCCGAGGGAGCGGCCAAGACGAAGACCACCGCCACCGAGTCGATCAAGGCGATGCCCACCCACGCCGGCCTCAACACGCTGTACGTGACGGCGTGGGACGCGGCCGGCAACTGGTCGACCGGCACCTACGAGTTCTGGGTCGCCGACGGCAGGGCGCCGAAGGCGTACTGGAAGCTGGACGAGGCGGCGGGGGCGGCCCGGCTGGCCGACGCCCAGGGCGCCCACCCGGCCACCCCGCAGGGCGGCGCCGCCCTCGGCGCGCCCGGCGCGCTGAGCACCGCGATGCGGCTGAACGGCACCACCGCCTACGCCGCCACCGGCGGCCCGGTGCTGGACACCACCCAGAACCTCGCCGTCTCGGCGTGGGTCAAGATGCCGGCCACGCTGCCCACCACCCACTTCGTCGTGGCCAGCCAGGCCGCGGCCAAGAACTCGCCCTTCTACCTGAAGTACGACCCGGCCGACAAGAAGTGGAAGCTGTGGCGCGTCCAGACCGACGCGAGCACCACCGGAGCGGGCACCGCCTACTCCAGGGAGCCCGCCAAGCCCGGCGGGTGGACCCACCTGGTCGGCGTGCAGGACGTGGTCACCAAGAAGCTGCGGCTCTACGTCAACGGCGTCGAAGGCGTGCCGGGCGACATGAGCACCGCGGCCTGGGCGGCGGGCGGCGCCTTCCAGATCGGGCGGGGCCTGTACAACGGGCAGTTCGCCAACTACACGCCGGGGGTCGTGGACGACGTCCGGGTCTTCGACCGGGTGGTGACCGGCGACGAGGTGCGGGACCTCTACACGATCAAGCCCGTGGTGGAGAGCAAGTGGCACCTCAACGCCGCCACCGGCACCCCGCCCGGCAGCCCCGACACCGGGCAGGGCGTCGCCTACCCGCTGACGCTCAACGGCGCCGCCAAGATCACCACCGACTTCGCCGAGGTGCTGGTGAAGTCCCCGGCCGGCACCCCGAGCGGGGCGCTGAAGCTGCCGGGCGGCAACAACGACTACGCCGCGGCGACCGGTCCGGTGATCGACACCCGCGACAGCTTCACCGTCTCGGCGTGGGTGTCCACCCCGGGAGAGCCCAGCAGGGCGATGACCGTGCTCGGCCTGGCCGGATCGCACAACAGCGCGATCACGGTGCGCTACGACCCGGCCAAGCAGCGCTACGTGCTGGACGTGCCGGACAAGGACGGTGCCGGCGCGGTCACGGCCGGCGTGGAGCACTCCATGTTCCACCAGGGCAACTTCGGCGACTGGGACCATCTCGCCGTCACCTACGACGCGACCGAGGGGACGGTCACGCTGTGGGTCAACGGGGTGAAGGAGGCCGCGAGCGGCGCGGACAACCTGTCCTTCCGCCACCGCACCCGGCCCTTCGGCCCCATCGCCTCGCTCCAGGTCGGCCGCGCCCTGTCCGGCGGCGCCTATCCGGCGGGCAAGGCCTGGGCCGGCGTGATCGATGACGTGTGGGTGCTGCGCGGCGTGGCCTCGCAGCAGCTCATCGACATGCTGGCGGTGCCCACGGAGATCGCCTCGATCCCCGGCTGACCCGGCGGGGGCCGGCGGCCCGGGCGCCGCCGGCCCCCGCCCCACCTGGCCGCACGACCTGACTTCACGACGCGCTTCGGAGGTGACGCATGACTGTCCGCGGTGTCACAACGCGGGTGGGAAGCGGGCCGGTCCGCCGGCTCCTTCACTTAGCCATGACCACGGCCCTGGTGGCAGGGCTGCTCGCGGCCACGCCGGCGACCGGCACGGCCGGGGCCGCGGCGGGGGAACCGCCCAGGCCGGTGGACCACGAGATCGTGGTGCCCGGCGCATCCTTGAAGGTCACGCCGCGCAAGGGCGCCCCGCGCGCCCCTGACCCGGTGGTCCGCTGGCCGGCCGCGGGGGAGGCCGAGGTCACGCTCAACGGCGAGAACAACGGCCAAGACAACGGCCAGGTCAACGGCCAGGACAGCGGCCGGCTCAGCGGCCAGAACGGCGCCCGGGAGACGGGCGCGCGACGGGCGGGCGGGCTGCCCGTCTGGATCTCCGCACCGGCATCGCAGGCGAAGGCGGCCGAACAGGGGCCGGCCGCCGAGCCGGGCAAGGTGCGGGTGCGGATGCTCGACCGGACGGCCGCCTCGCGCGCCGGTGTCAGCGGGGTGCTGCTCACCGTCGGGCAGGCGGCCGGCCGGCCGGGCAAGGTCGGCCTGCGGCTGGACTACTCGGGGTTCGCCGAGGCGTTCGGCGGGTCGTTCGGGTCGCGGGTGCGCTTGGTGAGCCTGCCCGCGTGCGCGCTGACCACCCCCGACCTGCCGGGATGCCGGACGGCCGCACCGCTGCCGTCGTCCAACGACACCCGCGCCAGGACGGTCGCCGCCGACGTCGAGACCGCCGCGCAACCGGTCGTGGTCGCGGCGGGCGCCGGCGCGGAGAGCTCGCGCGGCGACTACAAGGCGACCGAGCTGGCGGCCTCGGCCACCTGGCAGGTCGGCACGCAGACCGGCGACTTCACCTGGTCCTACCCGCTGCGGATGCCGCCGGTGCCCGGCGGGCTCACCCCCGAGCTGGCCGTCGCCTACTCCTCCTCCTCCATCGACGGGCGCACCTCCAGCTCCAACAACCAGGGCTCGCAGGTCGGCGACGGCTTCGACCTGTGGCCCGGCTACATCGAACGCAAGTACCGCTCGTGCAAGGACGACGGCGTGCCCAAGGACGGCACCTACGACGTCCACCCGATGGACCAGTGCTGGGGCTACGACAACGCGGTGCTGACGCTCGGCGGCAAGGGCGGCGAGCTGGTGCAGTCGGGCCAGAACGAGTGGCGGCTGCGCAAGGACGACGGCACCCGGATCAAGAAGGTGTCGGGGACCGGCGCCGACACCGCCAACGGCGACGACGACAACGAGTACTGGGTGCTCACCGCCCCCGACGGCAAGCGCTTCTACTTCGGCAAGAACCGGCTGAAGGGCTGGGCCTCCGGCAAGGCGGAGACGAAGTCCACCTGGACCGTGCCCATCTTCGGCGACGACTCCGGCGAGCCCTGCCACGACGACACCTTCGCCACGTCGTGGTGCCAGCAGGCCTGGCGGTGGAACCTCGACTACGTCGAGGACCCGCACGGCAACGCGATCGTCTACTACTACGGGCAGGAGGGCAACCGCTACGGCCGCAACCTGCGGGCCGCGGACGACACCCCCTACGTCAGGGGCGGCTACCTCAAGAGCGTCGAGTACGGCCTGAACGCCGCCGACCCCTACCCGGCCGCCGTCCCGGCCCGGGTGGACTTCAAGGTCGCCGAGCGGTGCCTGCGCCCGGCCGACGACTGCGCCGAGTCCAGGATCGACGACCATCCCGCCTACTGGGAGGACGTCCCCTGGGACCTCAACTGCGCGGCCGGCACCAAGTGCGAGAACTACAAGGGGGCGTCGGCGCCCACGTTCTGGACGCGCAAGCGGGTCGTCGAGGCCGCCACGAAGGTGATCAAGAGCGACGGCTCCGGCCACCGTACGGTCGACTCGTGGGCCTTCACCCACGACTGGGGCACCGCGGACGTGGACCGGCAGCTCCTGCTGAAGTCGATCGTGCACACCGGCCACGCCGGCCCGGCGCCGGTGGTGATGCCGCCGGTCGGCTTCGCCTACACGCAGCTCGCCAACCGGGTGGACGCTCTCGGCGACGACGTGGGCCCGTTCATCAAGAACCGCGTCGGGTCCGTCACCAACGAGACCGGCGGGGTCCTGGACGTCAACTACTCCGCGGCCGACTGCCGCGCCGGCGACACGCCCAGCCCGCCCGCCAACCACCGCCGCTGCTTCCCCGTCATGTGGGAGCGCACCAGCGGCGACGCCAGCCCGACGCTCGACTGGTTCCACAAGTACGTGGTCACCCAGCTCGTCCAGACCGACCTGACGGGCGGCTCGCCCGACATGGTGACCGACTACGACTACGGCATCGGCGAGCCCGCCTGGCGCTTCACCGACGACGACGGCCTGACCAAGGAGAAGTACCGCACCTGGTCGCAGTGGCAGGGCTACGACAAGGTACGGGTGCGCACCGGCGTCACCAGCGCCGCCCCGTCGCAGACCGACCACTGGTTCTTCCAGGGCATGGACGGTGACCGGCTGAACGCCGACGGCGGCACGAGGAAGGTCACCGTCAGCGACGGCGAGGGCGGCTCCTACCCCGACCACGAGTCGCTGCAGGGCCTGACCCTCAAGACGATCACCTACGACCAGGCCGGCGGCGAGCCCGTCAGCAAGAGCGTGAACAGGCCCTGGCACCACCAGACCGCCTCACGCACCCGCACGATCGACAAGGACACCGTCACCGTCACCGCCAACCTGAGCGGCGTCGCCGGCACCCGCGGCCTGAAGAAGGTGGACGACGGCTGGCGGGCGACCAGGTCGAGCGTCACCGCGTTCAACCTCACCACCGGCGCGCCCGCCCAGACCGACGACGAGGGCGACACCGCCGTCACCGGCGACGAGAAGTGCGTCACCACGACGTTCACCGCCGACGGCGCCCGCGTGCTCGCCAAGCCCGCCCAGGTCAGGACCGTGGCCCGGCGCTGCGCCGACACCCCCGACCTGGCCAGGGACCTGATCTCCGAGGAGCGCATCTCCTACGACAACGGCGCCTTCAAGGCGGCGCCCACCCTGGGCGACGCCACCCTGGTGGAGAAGGCCAAGGAGGCCACGGCCACCGCGGTGACGCCGCTGGCCGCGTCCCGCACCACCTACGACGCCTACGGCCGGCCCGTCACCGTCACCGACGCGGCGGGCCGGACCACCACCACGAAGTACACCCAGACCCACGGCCTGACCACGAAGGTCGAGGTGAGCGGCCCGCCCGCGACGCCCGGCGACGCCGCCACCGCGCACACCACCGTCAAGGTGCTCGACCCGGCGTGGGGCAGCCCCGTCAGCGACACCGACGCCGGCGGCAGGACCACCACCGTCCAGTACGACGCCGCCGGCCACCTGACCAAGGTGTGGCTGGGCAACCGGCCCGCCTCCGCCGTGCCGGACAAGGAGTACGACTACCTCATCCGGCCGGACGCGGTGGTGGCCGTCTCCGCCAAGTCCCTCACCGCCGAAGGCGGCCAGGAACAGTCCTACACGCTGTACGACGGATGGCTGCGGCAACGGCAGCTCCAGGCCGCGGGCCGCGACGGCGCCGCCAAGGGCCGGCTGATCTCCGACACCTTCTACAACGCGGCCGGCCAGGTGGACCGCACCTACGAGAGCTACTACGCCGACGGCGAGCCCAGAGCCGAGGTCTTCGGCGTGGCCGACCCCGGCAAGATCGAGACCCAGCACGTCCACGAGTACGACGGCCAGGGCCGCACGACGGCCGAGCGGCTGCTGGTGGGCAGCAGCGACGCCCAGGAGAAGTGGCGCACCCGCTACGAGTACGGCGGGAACTGGACCAGGGTGACCCCACCGGCGGGCGGCACGCCCGTCACCACCTTCACCGACGCCCACGACCGCAGGACCGAGGTGCGCGAGCACCGGGCCGGCGGCTACCTCGCCACGCGGTTCCGCTACGACCACCGCGGGCTGGAGTCCTCGGTCACCGGGCCCGGCGACCACGTCTGGACCACCGCCTACGACCTGCGCGGACGCAAGATCCAGACGTCCGACCCCGACAAGGGCGTCACCAGGTTCAGCTACAACGACGTGGACCAGCTCATCTCCACCGAGGACGCCCGCGGCAAGAAGCTGACGGTCACCTACGACGGCACCGGCCGCAGGACCGGCCTGTACGACGCCACCACGGGAAGCCCGGGCGTCAAGGTCGCCGAATGGGTCTACGACACCGTCCGCAAGGGCCAGCTCACCAGCGCCACCCGCATCGCCGGGACCGC
Organism: Nonomuraea monospora; assembly: GCF_039531895.1. Lineage (NCBI taxonomy): Bacteria > Bacillati > Actinomycetota > Actinomycetes > Streptosporangiales > Streptosporangiaceae > Nonomuraea > Nonomuraea monospora. Next base: position 73,833 of record NZ_BAAAQX010000044.1, on the reverse strand, counting down.
CAGGTACACCACCCAGGTCGACATCTACGACAACCTGAACCGGCCCACGCGCAAGCGCGTCCTGCTGCCGGGCAGTGAAGGAGCGCTCGCCCCCGAAGGCGGCTACGTCTTCGACACCGCCTACAACCTCGACGGCAGCGTCAAGGCCGCGAGCAGCCCGGCCGCCGGTGACCTGCCGGCCGAGACCACCGCCTTCAGCTACGACGACCTCGGCCGGCTCGTCGCGACCGGCTCCAACCTCTCGACGTACCTCGTCGGCGTCGACTACACCAAGACCGGCAAGCAGATCGGCCAGCGGCTGTCGATCGGCGCCGCCGGCAAGCAGGTGGACCAGACCTTCAGCTACGAGTACGGCACCCAGCGGCTGCGCAAGGCCACCACCGCGCACGCCGGCACGGCCGGGACCGACCGCAGCGTCGAGTACCGCTACACCGACTCGGGCAACCTGCTGCAGGCCGTCGACACCTCCAGGGACGGGGTGGACAACCAGTGCTTCCGCTATGACGACCTGCAACGGCTGATCGACGCCTGGACCCAGGAGGGCGCCACCTGCGCGGCCGACCCCGGCCAGGCCACGATCGGCGGGCCCGCGCCGTACCGGGTGAACTACGCCTACGACGACGCAGGCAACCGGACGGGGGAGACCCACTACGCCGCCGGGCCCGCAGGCGGCGCGCAGACCGCCACGCGCGGCTACCGCTACGCCGGCAACCCCGGCGTGGACCCCAAGTACCGCGGGCACCAGCTCGCCGACGTCAGCGGCGACCCCGAGACCTACGGCTACGACCCGGTCGGCAACACCACCGAGCGCAGAACCTCCTCCGGCAACCAGACGCTGCACTGGGACGCCGAAGGCGAGCTGGTCAAGGTCGTCGACGACAAGAAGGGGGAGACCACCTTCCTCTACACCGCCGACGGCGAGCGGCTGCTGCGCCGCGACCCGGCCGGCACCACCCTCTACCTGCCCGACCTGGAAGTGCGCCTGGACAAGGGGCAGAGCGCGGCCAAGGCCGTGCGCTACCACCGCAACGCCATGCGCACCGGCCAGGGCGTCACCTTCCTCGTCAACGACCACCACGGCACCGCCGAGCTGGCCGTCAACGCCGCAGACGGCTCGCTGAGCCGCCGCCGCTACACCCCGTTCGGCCAGCTACGGGCCGCCAAGGGGCAGTGGCCCGCGGGCGACGAGAAGGGCTTCGTCGGCGGCGTCGTCGACGCCACCACCGACCTGACGACGCTCGGCGCGCGCGGCTACGACCCCGACACCGGCCGGTTCATCTCCGTGGACCCGGAGATCGAGATGGGCCGCTCGCAGCAGATGAACGGCTACAACTACGCCGACAACAACCCCGCCACCATGTCCGACCCGGACGGCCGCTTCCCCTACGTCAACTACTACCTGCTCGGCTACCGCCAGTTCTGGGTGCGCTACGGCAACTACAACTACCTGATGCGGCAGAACCTGTACCTGGTGCACGTGTACCTGAACATCTTCACGCACCGCTTCTACCTGGCGGTCAGCAACTGGTACGTCGCCGCCCGCCAGCAGGCCTACCTCCAAGGGCCGGTCGCGCCGGGGCAGAAACCGCTGCTGCGCCAGCCCGGCATCCCCGACCTGACCCCCAGGCCGCCGGCGGAACCGGCCAAGCCGCCGGCGCCGGCCAAACCGAAGAAGGGCACCGTCGGCCTGTGCGGCGGGCTCGGCATCAAGCTGACCGCGGCCTTCAGCGTGGAGGGCTGCCTGGTCTTCGACAGGAAGGGCGTGGGCCTGGCCGGCACCTACAAGACCGGCCTGTCCACCTCGATCGGCGCCGAGGCCAGCGGCGGCCTGTTCTACAAGCACACGACCATCGAGGGGCTGGCCACCAAGCCGGGCACGTGGGACGCCTACTACGGGGCCGAGTACGAGTCCAGGAAGGGCTGGGGAGGCGGCGGCTACGCGGTCACCGACAGCAAGGGCAACCTCAAGGGCGGCGGCGCCGACGTCACCTACGGCGTGTCGCAGAGCCTGCACCACGCGACCGCGGGCCAGCTCCCCGTGGGCGTCACCGCCGAACGGGGCAGGACGGTGTCCAAGCGGCTGCGCAACCCGGTGAGCTGGTTCCAGGAGAAGATGCGCGGCTTCGTCTGGGAGTCCTACCACCCAGGAGGCTGAGCACGGGCGCCCGGGCGGTCCGCCGCCCGGGAGGCTGAGCGCGGGTGCCCGGGCGGTCCGCCGCCCGGGCGCTCACCCCCACGGCAGCCACACCTCGACCCTGAACCCGCCCTCCGGCAGCGGCGCCCCCGACGCCGTCCCGCCCAGCCCCTCGGCGCGCTCGTGAATGCCGATCAGCCCGTACCCGCCCGCCCCGGCCCGCTCGCGCTCCGCGCCCCCGCCGCCGTCGTCGGTGACCTGGATGTGCAGCCCGTCCGCCGCGTACCGCAGCACCACCTCCGCCGTGGCGTCCTTCTCCGCGTGCTTGAGCGTGTTCGTCAACGCCTCCTGCACGATCCGGTACGCCGCCCGCCCCACCTCCGGCGGCACCTCGCCGGGGCTGCCTTCGACGCGTAACCGCACGTCGAGGGGCAGCCACTCGGCCATCTCGCCGATCGCCTCGACCCCCGGCTGCGGCATCGCCGGGCCCTCCCGCAGCACGCCGAGCAGCAGCCGCAGCTCGGCCAGCGCCGTGCGGCCCACGTGCCCGATCGCCTCGACGGCCGCGCCCGCCGCCGCCCTGTCGTCGTTCAGCAGCGCCACGCCCGCGCTCGACGACTGGATCACCATCGCGCTCACGTTGTGCGCCACGATGTCGTGCAGCTCGCGGGCGATGCGCATGCGCTGCTCGGCCAGCGCCGCCTGGGCCTTGCTCTCCTCGGCGCGGGCCGCGGCGCGCGCCACCGCCTCGGCCTCCGAACGCCGCAGCCTGCCCAGGCCCCACGCCGCCGCGCACGTCACGAACGACACCACGTACAGGTCGTCAGGGGGCGCGGCGGCCACCGGCCCCGCCACCACCGCCGCGAGCACCGGCCCCGCCACCACCGTCACAAGGGCCGGCAGCAGCGTGCCCGCCAGGAAGACGACCGGCAGGCTCGACGACGTCCACCGGCCCGCGGTGTAGAGCGCGAGCATGAGCGCGGTCGGCGTGCTCAGCTCCGACCAGGAGGCGTTCCACTCCGCCCAGATGTCCCACCGCCCGCCCGCGAACCACAGCGCCCACACCAGGGCCAGCACCTGCACCGGGTACCTGCGCCGCAGAGCCAGGCTCGCGTAGGCCAGCAGGTCGCCCCAGAACGTCACCGGCAGGCGGCCGGGGCTGGCGATGGTGTGCTCGCTGTAGGGCACCTCCACCAGCAGGAACGTGCAGGCCGCGGCGGCCAGCAGCGCGTCGGCGAGCTGAGGGTGCTCGCTCCACCAGTCCAGGGCTCGCCGGATCATGGTCGAACGCTACGGCCGGGACGTCCGCCGCGCCAGCCGAAGATCGCCTTCAGTCGCGGGCGGGGATCACCTCAGATACATGCGACGCCTGCCTCAGGCGCGTGCGGAGCCTTCCCGGCCTGGGACGATGAGCCCGGACTCGTACGCCAGCGCCACGATCTGCGCCCGGCTGGACAGGTTGAGCTTCGTCATCGTCCGGTTCAGGTGGGTCTTGACGGTGGCCTCGCTGACCCGCAGCCGGGTCGCGATCTCCGCGTTCGACAGCGCCCGCCCGACCAGCTTCAGCACCTCCACCTCACGGGCGGTGAGCGGGTGCAGCGCGGGGGAGAGCAGCGCGGCCGGCGGGTCGGCGTGCGGGTCGGCATGCGTGGTGTAGGCCTCGATCAGCCGCCGGGTGACGCTCGGGGCGAACAGCATGTCGCCCGAGGCGACGGTGTGCACGGCGGCGATGAGCCGCTCCGGCGGGGTGTCCTTCAGCAGGAACCCCGACGCGCCGATGCGCAGCGCGTCGTAGACGTACCTGTCCAGGTCGAACGTGGTCAGGATGAGCACGCGAGGCCGGGGCTCGCCGCTCGCGGACAGGATGTGCCCGGTCGCGCTCACGCCGTTCATGCCCGGCATCCTGATGTCCATGAGGATGACGTCGGGCCGCGCGGCGGCGGCCTGCGCGATGGCCTCCTCGCCGGTCGCCGCCTCCCCGACGACGTCGATGCCGGGCGCCGCGCGCAGCAGCGCCGCCAGACCTGCGCGGACGAGAATCTGGTCGTCGACGACGAGTACCTTGATCATGTTTTCGGCTTACCGTCTGTCTGAGGGGGGTGAGCGGGCGGCATGGGCAGGGGTAAGGGCAGGGTGACCACGACCTCGAACCCGCCCGACGGCTGCGGCCGGGCCGCGACCGTCCCCTTGTAGAGCTTGACGCGTTCGCGCATGACGATCAAGCCGTGGCCGTCCTCGTGCGGGACGGCGTCCGCGCCGCGCCCGTCGTCGGTGACGCGCAGTTCCAGCTCGGCGCCGTAGTGCAGGAAGACCCGGGCCGTGGCGGGGCCCGCGTGCCTAAGCGCGTTGGTGAGGCATTCCTGCACGACGCGGTACGCGCACAGGTCGATGCCGGGCGGCAGCGGGCGTACCAGGCCGGTGATCTCCACCTCGACCGGCAGGCCCGCCGACCGCAGCCGCTCCACCAGCTGGTCGAGCCGCTGCAATCCGGGCGCGGGATCGTAGCCCTCCGTATCGTCGTACGCGTCGTCGCCGGTGTCGTCGTTGAGGTCGATGCGCAGGATGGCCAGCAGGCGCCGCATCTCCGCCATGGCCTCGCTGCCGGTGTCGGCAATGGTGGTGAGCGCGCCGCGCGCGGTGGCCGGATCGGAGCCGAGGACGTACCGGGCCAGGCCCGCCTGGATCACGATCACCGACATGTGGTGGGCGACCACGTCGTGCAGCTCGCGGGCGATGCGCACCCGCTCCTCCGTCACGGCGCGCCGCGCCCTGTCCTCCTGCTCCTGACGCAGCCGCTCGCTGAGGCCGGCCAGCCGCCTGTTGCGCTCCACCAGCATCCTGGTGCTGTTGCCGAACGTCCAGGCGACGGCGATCATGACGCTCGTCTGCGCCAGATTCGGCCACAGGAACTCCTGCGGCCCGAGGAACGCCGCGTGCCACAGCGCGGCGACCGGGAGCAGGGCGCACGGCACGGACACGGCGGGCGGTCGCTTCCCCGCCACGGTGTAGAGCGCCAGGAGCGGCGCCACCCCGTTGAGCCGGGCGTCGTAACCGGCGGCGTGGAAGACGATCGAGGCGGCGCACGAGATCACCAGCACGCTGACCGGGGCACGCCGCCGCCAGGCCGGCGCCAGATTGACCACCAGGGTCAGCAGCACGCCGGCCGCGTCCATCGGGCGCCGCGCGTAGCCCGGATCGGCCGAGCCGCCGCCCAGGACCAGGCCGAACGTCAGGGTGACGGCGGTGATGAGGACGCACAACAGCAGGTCGGTGAGTAAGGGGTTCATCACGGCGAGCCGTCTGAGCGACGACAGCACCTTTGCGCGCATCGACGCATGGTAGCCGCGACCGGCCGGGTCGCTCATCACTCGTTCGGATGAGCGCGGCTACAACCCGTGCGGTACACGCGCGGCGGCGTACCGCAGCGGGTTGACCCACCCGCCACCGGGAAGGTCGTCGTGGTGCCGTGAAGATCCAATAACCTCTATTTCCGCCCTGTTTTAGCGGTATGTTGTGGTCTTCGCTTGAACAACCGGGAGGCGGCATGACACCACCGACGGGGCCGTTCAGCACCGCCGGCGACCCAGAACTGGACCGGCTGCTGAAGAACTTCCAGCAGGAGCTGACGGCGATCGAGGGGCTGCGCGACCAGATCACCTCGGTCGTGGGCCGGGGCGAGGCGGCCGAGGGGCGCGTCGTGGTGACGGTGACGCAGACCGGCGCGCTGACCGGGCTGAGCATCGACCCCCGCGCGATGCGGCTCGGCTCCGGCGAGCTCGCGGCGGCGATCCTGGAGGCCGCCGCGTCGGCGGCGCTCGCCGCCGAGCAGGAGGCCAACGACATGGTGGCGCCGTTCATCGCCGGGACGCCGCTGAACGAGGACGGCACGGGCGGGACCCGGTGGCGCTGAACATCAGCCCCGGCCGCGCCAGCATCTACGGCATGGGCACGCTGGGCATCGCGGCCTTCGTGTTCGAGATGCTCGCCACGCCCTACCCCGAGGGCGATCCGGACAGGGCGCGGCAGGCGGGCGCCGTCTGGAAACGCCTGGCCGACCGGATCGAGGAGAGCCCCGAGCACACCTACTCCGCCGCGCAGAGGGTGTGGCGCGGGAACGACGGGGCCGGGGTGGAGGAGTTCAAGAAGACGGTGACCGCCGCGCTCTACCCGCGGGCCGAGGGGGACGCGTTCACCGCCAGGCTCGCCAAGCGGTGCCGCGACAACGGCACGGCCTGCGACGACTTCGCCGAGACGCTCAAGGCGGCCAGGGACGCGTACTGGACGCTGGCCCTGGCCAACCTGGCGAGCTTCATCTTCATCACCACCTTCCCGTGGCAGGCGGGCTGGGCGTACCAGATCACGCAGATCCTCATCCGGCGGGCGGAGGCCGGGCTGCTGGCCAAGCTGCTGGAGCACAGCATCGCCAAGATCGTGCTGAGCAAGCTGACGGAGTACTCGATCGGCAGCGTCTTCTTCGCGGTGGGGGACGTGAGCGTCGTGGCGGGCGTCAAGGCGCTGCGCGGCGAGGACCCCGGCTCGCTCGGCCAGAACGCGACGCAGGCGGTGAAGGAGTTCGCCGCGTCGGTCGCCTTCTACGGGGCGTTCGACGCGGCCATGCCCGTGATCAGGAAGGCCACCTCGAACATGGACATCCAGTACTTCGTGAGCCGCCTGGTCGGCGGATCGGCCGGGTACGGCCCCACGTACGAGGCGCTGAACGGGCAGTCGGGCAAGGAACTCGTGCCCACCTGGGAGCAGACCCTGAGCCGGGTGCTGCTGTACTTCACCATGGCGCACAAGCCGGCCGGAGGATGAGGAGACGGCATGGAGATCCACCAGAAACCGTTCCGGTCGGCGGCGACCGCGTTCGAGATCGAGCAGAGCGATCTGCGCGGGTTCGTCGCCGCGGCGGCCGAGGACCTGAACGCCATCGGCGACTTCTGGGGCGGCACCCAGGAGGGCACGACGTTCCTGAAGGGGCAGGGCGGCGGCAGCGGGTACGAGGCGGTCACCGGCCAGATCATCGCGGCCGTCGACGTGCTGCTCGACGCGCACCTGGAGATCGCCGCACGCCTGCGCCTCATGGCGGGCAACGTGCAGGTGGCCGACTGGGCCGGCCTCGCCGCGATCCTGTCGAAGCTGCCGCCCGCCGACCCGGAACGGCCGATCTGGGGCACGGGCTGAGCGCAGCCGATGCCGTGACGCGCGCTCAGGAGGCATCATGGGTGGTGTGATCATGCGAACGTGGCGAGGATGGACCCGGACCTCCCAGGCGGCCGCCTACGAGGAGTACCTGCTCGAAACCGGCTTCAAGGGATACACCGGCACTCCGGGGAACCGGGGCGCGCAGTTCACGCGGCGCGACGTCGAGGGCGGCAGGACCGAGTTCTTCCTGGTCTCGTTCTGGGAGTCGTGGGAGGCGATCAGGGCGTTCGCGGGCGACGACCCCGCGCGGGCGGTGTTCTACGCGGCCGACGACGAGTTCCTGGTGGACAGGGAGACCACGGTGGAGCACTACGAGGTGTTCGCGAGCGCTCCCTCGTGATGGCGATCAGCCGGTCGCCGCGGCCTCCCGCTGTTGCCTGATCGACGAATCCACCGGCTCCAGCCGGATCCTCCGGCTGTCCGGCAGCCCCCACGCCGCGACGATCCCGGTCACCGCCGTCCCCATGATCACGAACGCGGGCGACAGCGGCAGGCCGGCCTGCGTGGTCAGCACGTTGGCGACCAGGGGCGGCAGGCCGGAGAAGACGAACGCCCCGATGGTCCACGCGATGCGGGGGTCAGTACTGGCAGAGACCGTTGATCGAGTGATCTGTATTCACCTGTGCGGGAAGATCGGCGGTTACTTTGAGTGGTCACCGGCGGCGTAACGGCTCCACGGGCCTCCGACTGCCGCAGCCTGGTGCCAAGCGACCTGAGAACATCAGCGGACTGCGACGTGCAATGTCAGTGGCGGAGACACGGAAGTGTCAGTAGCTCAGCCCGTCGTGCCCGGATCCGGTTAGAAGATCGTGGTTTTGTCGACAAGGGCCCTCTGCCGGATCTCGTCCTCCGTCTTTCCGTGGATGCCCTGGAGGTCCGCACCACGCAGGTCCACGCCGTACAGGTGCGTGGTGCTGAAGTCCGCGTCTCTCAGCATCGCGCCGCGCAGATCGACGTCGATCAGGGATGAGCCCGTGAAGTCCGCGCTGTTGAGCGACGCGCCACGTAGACGTGTGCGTACCAGGCTGGCGTTGGTCAGGGTTGCGATGTGCAGGGACGCGTTGTCCAGGTTCGCGCCCCACAGGTTCGAGCCATCTAGATTTATGTGGTCCAGATTGTTGCCGGTCAGCTTCGCGTCAACCAGATTTGTGTATGTCACGTACGCACGAGTCAGGGAGATGCCCCGCAGATCTGCTCCGCGCAGGTTCGCGTCAGAGATGCGGATACTGTCCAGATTGGGCGGCCGCGTACCGTCTCGGGCGACGTTTCGACGGCCGATGATCGTCAAGGCGACCTGCACATCAGTGCTGGGTGGTTCGGGTACCAGCTCTACGCTGGGCTTGGGGTCGTGCTCGCGAACGAAGGTGGCCAAAACGTCGTACACGGTCTGGTGGTCGCGCGATGAGTCTTGCGCGAGTCGTTCCAGGGCGTACATCCCGCCCAGCCGGATGTCTATCTTGTCGGAGCCGAGCTGTTGCACGGCCTTGGTGTAGCGGTCGGTGATTTGTCCCTGTTCGGCGGTCCATTGGGCTTGCCGGGAAGCGTCAAGTGATTGTGCGGTGTACCACAAGCTCTGCGCTGTGAAAACGGCACCGCCAATAACGACCAGCCCGGTTGCGGCCTGGATGAGGGTATGGCGGGCAGCGTTGACAGCCTCGACACGTTCGGTGGCGGTCATCTGCTGACGCTCGGCCTGGGTGAGCGGGTGCTGTTCGCCTGCGAGACGGCGCGCGGCCGGTCCGATGAGCAAGGCGAGGCCGAGGACGGAGAGTACGGCGAGAGCGGTACCGGCCAGGATCCACCGGCCCTGAGCCGGGATGCTTTCGCTGGTCGCCGCGATACCGGCCCCGGCGACGCCCATCAACAGGACGGGCAGCCAGACAGCTCGCAGTAGCCACCGCTGCGCCCCACGTGTTGATGCGCCTGACTGAGTGGGAGCAGGGACATCTGCGGCCCTGGCCATGCGGCGTGCCTTGGATGCGCTGGCCACTGCGATGATCTGCCGGACTGATGGCCGCGGCTGCCGGGGATGCATGGCACCTATTGCATCCCATCCTGCTACGAACAGTGACCGATACTCCTTAAACTGTTACCGCAGGAAACGAATCATCACCTTGCCCATCGACCGGGAACTGAGGTGTACTCCCGCTACAGCCCATCAGTAGACCCAGGCTGAAGCGCAGCTCACTTGGGCCATTCGTGCGAACAACTTCGGATGGTTGGCCGGCCGGTGTACTGGCAGCAACCGTTGATCTGTATTCGTCTGTACGGGAAAGTCCGTGGTCACTTTGTGTGGTCGCCGGCGGTATAACGGCTCCAGGGGCTTCCGGCATCTGCGGCGTGGCGCGTGGTGGCTTGAGGGGTGTAGCCGAGCATCTTCGCGACGACTGGAGCTGGGGCTTGGAGCACGAGTTGGCGCAGGGCAGCTTCCCGGGCGGCGCCGCTGGGGAAGCCGAGTAGCCGGAGTTGCTCTCGAATGGTGGCTGCGTTGAGAGGTTCTCGGGCGCTCTGACCAGGGAAGAGCCAGCGGGCGTCGGGGTTGGCTGCGGTGTTCATGTTCGACCGGGCCTCGGCGAGCTGGAGAAGCAGGGTGGCGAAGGGCTCGGGGACCGGGCTGGGCGGATCGCCGAGTCGGAGTTGCACTTCGGTGTCGGTGATGCTGATGTCGTCGAGGGTCAGGCGCATGATCCGGGTGATGGGCTGGGCATAGAGGAGTACCAGGCATGCGGTGACCCGGACGCGTAACGGAATCTGATCATCGGTGGCGGCCCGGCGGATCAGCTCCAGGCGGCGGCGCTGGCTCAACGGCGCAGAGCTTCCGCGCGGCGGGACGGGCAGGTCAAGACGGCGCATGTGGCGGTTGGCGATGGCCCAGGTCAGGAAAGCTTTCAGTGCGGCGCGATGGGACTTTGGATGAGTGGCGTGCCAGCAGTCCAGGTCAGCCTGTCCGCACTGTCGTAGATCAAGGTCATGCTCGTCGAGCCAGGCCAGGAAAGCCTGGGCGTAGGTGAACTGTTCGCCGGCGAACCGGCGGGCGCTGGCCGGGAGGGGCTGGCGGGCGGCGCGAGCGCGCAGGGTGGGTAGGAGGTGCCAGGTGGCGAAGCGGCGCAGCAGCGGCTCGTGCGCGTGGCCGTCGAGCTCGGCAAGGCGGTGGGTGAGCCAGGTCTCGGTGTGCAGGAGCTGCTTGTCGACGGTAGGGAGCACGCCGCAGGCCATCAGCAGGTCGCGCAGATAGGCGACGGTCCGCCAGCCGGGAAGCTGGTGAAGCGCCTGGTGGGTCAGGGGGATGCGACTGCGGGCCAGGCCGGTGAGAAGGTCCTGAACGTGGGCGGTGCGCAGCCACATCCATCCCTTCCAGGGATCGGGCATCGCGATGAGCGCCTCGGCCAGCGGGACCAGCGTGGGATTGATCCGGCCGGTGCCGTCGTCGAGCGTGGCCGTGACCTTGTCGGCCAGGGTGCAGCGCTCGCAGAGCCGACCGCCGTGCAGGCGGCCCTCGAACCCGCACCGGTCGCAGAAGAAGCTGCGGGTGATGCCCGCGCAGTCCCGGCAGATCGGGCTGCCGTCCGGGCTGCGTCCAGGCAGGAGCCGGTCGGTGCCGCAGCCGGGGCAGCGGCCTCGGGTTCGGGTGGCCCTGTCCAGGCAGGCGCGGCAGATCGGCCCATCGCACCAGTTCGCCGCCTTCTTCGCATGGCGGCCGCAGCGGGCGCAGTCCCGCAAGTGCCAGCGCTCGTACTGCTCAGCGGCGAGAGGGCGCATGTGCTACTTCTCGGGCTGGATCCGGGCCCGCTTGGGCCGGATCGGGGCCAGCTCGGTGACTTCGTCGGGGTCGGTGGCGGTGCGACGGGCGGGGGCGTTCTCGGCCTTGGTCGCGATGAGCCGGTCCGGGGTGCAGCCGAAGATGTCGCAGAGGGCGGCCAGCACGGGCAGGGACAGCCGTTCGGGAGTCTGCGTGACCAGCCGCCAGACCTGCACCGAGGACAGGGTGATGCCGCGCTCGGCCAGCAGCGGGGCCAGGTCGGTGGCGGCGAACATGCCGTGGGCGGCCATCGTCTCGCGCAGACGCCACTGGTAGCTGACCTGACGTTTCATCGCTTCCTCCGGGAGGGGTTGAGTGCGGCGTCCAGGGTGGCGTCCAGCGCCCGGCGCAGCGTGCGGGTGCGGAAGTCGGAGGAGACGCAGGTGTAGATCGAGGTGGTGGAGGCGTGCTCGTGGCCGACCTGCTCCTGGACGAAGCGGGCGTCCCAGCCGCCCTCGATCAGATGGGTGACGTAGGAGCGGCGGAAGGAGTGGAAGTCCAGCGCCCGGTCCAGGCCGAGCGCGTCACGGTAGGCGGCGAAGCGGGTGTTGATCTGGGAGAAGCCGATCCGCGGGCCGCGCTCGGATGGCCAGAGCGCGCCCGCCTCGGCGGTGGCGAACAGGGGCCGGACTTCGGTGTCCCACTGCTCTAAGATCTCCGCCGCCCAGGGCCAGACGGTCAGCACGCTGCGCCGTTTGGGCGGTGAGCCCTTCTGCGCCTTGCCGTGGCGAACGTAGAGCACGCCGTACTCGCCGAACTCCGAGCCGTCGGGATTGCGGCCGAAGTCCACCACGTCCAGCATGCGGGCCTCGTTGCGGCGCAGGCCGAAGGCGTAGGCGGTCTTGAACAGCACCCCGTCGCGGAAGATCGGCAGCCAGCCCTTGCGGCCGGCCTCGCGTACCCGGTCGACCTGCTCGTCGGCGTGATCGAAGAAGGCCTGCAGCTCCTGGCGGGTGAAGGCGCGCTTGCCCGCGTCGGCTTCGGCCTCGGCCACGTGCACCGCGGTGTTCCACTCGTGGCAGACCTGGACGGGATGGGTGCCGAAGCGCTGCTCGCATTCGGCCGGCCAGCCGTAGGCCGGGTCGGTGATGTAGGAACAGAAGCTGCGTACCGCCTCTTGGTAGTTGCGCAGCGTCGACCGCTTGAGGTGGTGGACCGCGCGCAGGTCGCCGCACCACTCATCCACCATCAGCGGTGTCCACCGCCAGGGGAAGGCGTCGGCGTGCCGCGCGAAGGCCCGTACCGTGTTCTCCCGCCCATCGATCGTGCCGAAGGCCAGGTTCCTGGCCAGCTGCTGGTTACGCCAGCCGTCCAGCATCGCGCTGAAGACCTGCTCATCGGGGCGCAGCAGCGGCAGACCGTCCACCAGATGAAGGCCTGCGGCGCCCGGGATGAGACCGTCATTAGTCATCACTCCAGCACCCTCCGTCACTTACATTGAACGAAGGGATTCTTCATCAGATGTAATCGCCTGGCAAGCGCTGCAGGTCAACCGCCCCTAGCCGGACCTGCGTCGGGGCCACTACTCTCGTTCAGGGACCGCAACCGCCCGCGCCGACCAGCGCGGCCACCTGGGACGCCCTCCATCGGCCAGCCCCGCATGTCAACTAGTCGGAGATTGCATCGGCTGAAATTGCGGCCGGTAAGAGATTTGGAACGGAATCCGGCGTTAACGGGGTTCCCGCTGGTCAGCGGGCCCTGTCGTCTCCGGCTTGCGGAGGAGGCTCGCGCCGGATTCCGGTCGCTCTGACAGCGCGACTTCGATCTACGTTGTGTGATGGTAGGTAGCCGGGGCATCGCGGCCGGCACATCCGATGCGGCTTCGCCCTGCAACTCGTGACCGTTCGCTACCTGGGATGCTTCCTGGCCGACCCGCTGGAGGTGCCGAACGAGGTCCTGGACGAGGTCCTGGACGTCGTCGCCGCCCAGCTGCACATCGACGACCCGTCCTGCGTGAAGCGCTACACCGAGCGGGACAAGACGCGGCTGGAACACACCTGGGAGATCGCCAAGGCGTTCGGGCTGAAGGACTTCGCCTCGGCCGAGGCCGAGCTGGCGGGCAAGGTGCGGGCGCACGCCTGGAACACCGGCGACGGCCCGACCGCGTGCTTCCAGTACGCGGTGCGCTGGCTGCGCCAGAACGACGTGCTGCTGCCCGGGATCAGCACACTGACCCGGCTGGTGGCGCGCGAGCGGGAACGCGCCACCCGGGAACTGCACGACACCCTGGCCGCGCTGCCCAGCGCCACCCCTTGGTGCTTACGGCCCGTTCTGGGTGAGCGCGACGATGACGTGGAGCATGCCGTAGGCGGCCGTCATGGTCTCGGCGTCGAAGGCGACGGTGCGCCCGCGCCGGGTGACGCTGGGCAGGAGCGCGGCCAGATCCGCCGCGCGCGGCTGATGCAGGTCGACCTCGATGCGAAGCGGGTGCGGCACCGAGGCCGGCGCTGTGGTGGCGTGGAGCCGCATCGCCTGACCGGTGCCGCGCCGCAGGAGATCGTGTGCTTCGGCCGAGGTGAGCGGCTCAAGGAACGGATCTACGCGGCATCATCAGGCTTGCCGTGGTGGTCAGCTAGAGAGTCGCGGTCACGGGACGGCGGCCGCCAAGGTGGGCGGGAACGGAGGTAAGCAGCGCCACCACGAGCACGGTCGCCAGCACCAGGGCGATCAGCTGCCAGGGTGCGGGAAGCGTGGCCTTGTCGCTGTCGCCGCCGGTGATCGTGGTGATGGCGGCGAACAGCAGGAACCCTCCCGGGAAGACACCCATGACGGCACCGAGGAGCGCGGGCAGCACCTGTGTGGTCGCCAGGGCGACGGTCACTTCCCGCGGGGTCGCGCCAAGAGCGCGCGCCAGCGCCGACGCATGCCGGTTGTCGAGCACCGTCGCCCAGGTGATGACGATGGCGTTGACCGCCGCCAGGGTGAGCAGGATGACCGTCCAGACCAGGAGCACGTGCCGCAGCACCGCCACCTGAGCTTCGGTGTACGCGCCGGTGCCTGGCTGGTCGGCGAGGAAGGCGTTGAGCACCAGCAGGACGTAGATGCCGCTGACCGTGACCGCGATGGTGACCACGCCCAGCACCACCCGTCGCGGCCGGCGGGCGGCGACCCGCAGAGCGAGCAGCAGCGAAACGGGCAGTCGCGCCGAGACAGTGATCAGCCAACCGGTGCGGCGAGGTGGGCGTGCCGAGTCGGCCAGCGCGCCGACGGTGCTGGAGCGGGCACCGCGCACGGCCGGAACAGCGGTCGCCACCACGGCGACGCCGAGTGCCACGGCGGTCACCAGACCGATCGTGGACCAGGTCAACGACGCCGTCCCCGCGCTGCCGACGAGGCCGGCACTGGACTCGGTGAGCAACGGAGCGGTCAGCGCTCCGATCGTCAGCCCGGCCGCGGCCGCGACGACGGCCACCAGGAGGTACTCCGCGAGCAGCACGGCAGCGACCAGACTCGGGGTGCCGCCGACCGCCTTGAGGAGTCCGACGCGTCGGTGCTGGTCGGCCATCCGGCCGCCGACCAGCACCGAGAGACTGGCCACGGCGAGCAGGCCGAGCAGCCAGGCGCCGATGAGCAGCAGGATCTGGGAGTCTTTGGCCAGGTCGGTGGCGTCGGCGAGGATGCTCTGCCAGGTCTGCATCGGCATGGCGCCACCATGATCGCCGCCGCTCCGGTCGACGAATGCCTCCGCTGTGTCCGGGTCGGTCAGCTTCAGGTTCACCACGTAGGACAGGGAGCTTCGGTCCGAGGCGAGGCTCCGCACGTCCGCCTGGGTGAGCCAGACCAGCCCGGGATTGTGCAGCAACCCCGCCGGCAGGTTCCGGACGTCGGGGATGGCGCCGTTGACGCAGCCGGTGGAGACGATGCAGGACGCCCCGGGATGGGGCGGCATGGCGGCGGTGACCGCGACGCCGACGACCTTGAACGACCTGCCGCCCAGGGCGATCGTGTCGCCGACGCCCACATCGAGGGAGCCGGCGAAGGCGGCCTCGAGCACCACGCCGCCGTCGCTGACCCACTTGCCTTGCGTCACCCCGGGCTGATCGACCGCCGCGACGGTGGCGTCGCGCCCCATGGCCTGGACATCCGACGTCCGGCCACCCGCCTCGAGCTTTCCCGCGATGACAGGGTACGGTCCGCTGTGCGCGGTGACGCCGGAGGCGGTGGCCAGTTTCCCGAGCTCAGTGAGGCCGGCGAGGTCGGCGCCCGCGACCACGTCGGGTCCCTTGGTCGCCGCCCGGGTGCTCTGGTACGGGTCGCCGGCCGCGTCGCGCAGGACGAGCCCAAGCGTCAGTGTCGTGGTGGCGGCCAGGATGGCGATGAGCAGAAGCGCGGCCTCGGTACGGCGACGCCGGAAGTCTCGCAGGGCGAGACGGATCACGAGAAGGATGCGCCCCATTGCGGTCAATCCTCCAGCCCGGCGAGCGCGCGAACCTGCCCGGTGGTGTCGCCGGTCAACCAGGTCTCGTCCACGAACGCGCCGTCGCGCATCGAGAACGTCCGGTCCGCGGTGGCCGCGATCCGCGCGTCGTGGGTGACGATGACCAGCGTCTGCCCGGACTCGTGCAGGTCCTTGAAGAGCTGCAGGACGTCCAAGGTGGCGGCGCTGTCCAGGTTTCCGGTCGGTTCGTCAGCCAGGACGACCAGCGGCTCGTTGCTCAGCGCCCGGGCGACCGCGACCCGCTGCCGCTGGCCGCCCGACAGCGCGGAGGGCAGGAACCGCGCCCGGCCGGCCAGCCCGAGATGATCCAGCAGCTCCTGCGCGCGCCGCCGTGCGGCCCGCGGCGAGCGTCCGGCCAGCAGCGCCGCCAGCTCGACGTTCTCCACGGCGGTGAGCTCCTCCATAAGGTGGAAGGACTGGAAGACGTAGCTGACCTCGGTCCGCCGCATCCTGGCCAGCGCCTTCTCGCCGATGTTGTCGATGCGCCGGCCGTTCAGCGACACCTCGCCGGCCGAGGGCCGATCCAGCCCGCCGAGCAGGTGCAGCAGCGTCGACTTACCGCAGCCGCTCGGCCCCATGATCGCCACCTTCTCTCCCGCGCCGACGTCGAGATCGACGCCGTCGACGGCGCGCACCAATCCCTCCCCTTTGCCATGCTCCTTCCGCAGCCCGCGGGCGCTCAGTACGGGCGTGTCGGCGGCATTGCTCACGATCCACTCCTTCGGATGGGTCCAGTTCTGCTTACGGGTCTTGAGCCGGCGCAGGCCCGCCTCAAACGCGAGCACGATGCCCTCCGCCGACAGCGCAGCGGTCGAGCGGGTCCGGCTCGGCCATGGCGGGGCGCCGGGTGTCGGCGACGGTGAGAGAGGCGGCAGGCCGGCCGCTGCGGCGAGCGCGTCAAACAAGCGCCAGTGCCTTGTCCATACCCGGGTCGCGCCCGGTGGCCAGGTCGAGCGCGGTGATGGGGGCGGAGTGGTCGACCGGCACGCCGATCGTGTCGATGATTTCGCGGGCGGGCCCGAGGTGGCGGACCTTGGGCAGGAACACGGCGCTGCCGTCGTCGAGGAGGTATGCCTGGCTGGGGCCGGAGACGGCGCCGGCGGTGCGGGTCCCGACGAGGGTGCCCAGGCCGTTGTCCTTGACCGCCGCGCTGAAGTCCTCGCAGGCCGAGGCGCACCCACGGTCGGTGAGGACGATCAGGCGCGAGCCGAGCAGCGGGACGCTGTCGTCGGTCCGGTTGGGCACGCACTCGCCCTTGAGCGGGCAGAAGTAGCTGGTGACCTTGCCGTGCGCGAATGCGCCGAGCAGCCGGGTGACCTCGCGAGGTGACCCGCCGCCGTTGCCGCGCAGATCGAGGACGACGGCCTTCGGTTTGTCCCGCAGCTTGGCGATGACCTGGTCGGCGGCGCCTTCGGAGAATCCGGGCAGTTGGATGTAGGTGACGCCGTCGGCGAGTTTCTTTGACGTCACCGCCGGGGGCTGCCGCGTGATGGGGCCCTCTTTGAGCTCGACGGTGCGGGTCCGTCCCGTCGTGGGGCGCTTGAGCGTGAGCTTTACCGGATTGGTGGCGAAGGCTTCGACGATGCTCTGGTTCACGGTGTCCCCGATGAACGCGGGCACGCCGTTGGCCTTGACGATGATGTCTCCGGGTCTGATGCCGGCCTTGGCGGCGGGGCTGCCGGGCAGGACGCCGGTGATGAACAGCGGCGGCTTGGCCGCCGGGTCGAGTTGCTGGCCCTGCCGGGCCGATATGCCCACGATGCCCGTTCCGGTCGGCCCGCCTTCCGGCTGGGGAGTCGGCCTGACCGCGCGGGCGTGGTTGTCGTGCAGTCCGGCGACCATTGCGATGATCGCGGCGCGCAGCGCGGACACGTCACCGGCGCCGAGGACTTTGGCGAAGGCGGCCCAGTCGGTGTCTCGGTTCCCGGTCAGCTCGGGCAGCCGGAGGTCGGCCCGATCGGCGTCGCGCCGCATCAGGTCCTGGGTATAGGCGGCGAAGGCGCTCTTCAGCAATGCCTTCGGATCCATGGCCGGGCCGCTGTAGTAGTTGTCCAGCACGCAGAAGTACGCCTGCCGGAGCGTGTTCACCGATGTCGGCGGTGCCGATGTCGGCGGTGGCGCCGTGCTGGTGGTGCAGCCCCCGCCCCGGGTGGCAGATGGGGACGCCGGCTGGGACGTCGTGGCCGAAGCCGACGCGGACATGGAGCAGACCGCCACCAGGACGGCCGCGCAGAGGGATCTGATCATGGCCACCAGCGTGGCCTGAAGCGGGTTACACGGTGGTGAATGGATCCGTTAACGCCATTGAAACCCCGGTGCGAGTATGAATGGCGGGTGCGGATTCTGGTGGCCGAAGACGAACGAGACCTGGCCGATCTCGTGGCGGTGGGATTGCGCCGCCATGCCATGGCCGTCGACGTGGTGTACGACGGGGCCGCCACGGTGGAGCGGCTCGATATGAGGAGATCTGACCTGCTTCCTGACCGCTGGAGCCCATAGCCGGAGGCGGGACGCTACAGCCATAGCGCGTCGACCACAGCCCCCCGCGCGCACCACCTTGGCCATGATCCAATACCGTGATTGAATCGAGACCTCAGGCGGAGAGACTCTCGTTACCGCAGGTCAGGGGCTACTTTGTTGGAAATTCTTCATTGCTACCGAGACCCCTCAACGGACATCTGCAGGTGAAGGGACTTCACTGCTGCAGGGGGAGCGCCGGGGTTGCGTTCGATCCAGATCGGCAGCCTGGTGGACGATCCGGGCCTGGCGCGGTTGTACTCGTCCAGCCCCTTGGGCGCGTAGCGGATCGCCGTCAGGGGCAGCGCTTCCCGCTTGGCGGTGCTCGCCGAGCGGAACGTCCACGTCGATTCCACCTTCGTGGACAGCGTCGAGTGCGGGACCTGCCTGCCGGCCGTCGTGCTGAGTGTGTACGTGGCGGGGTCCGCGGGCAGGTCGGCGGTCAACCGGCAGGAATCGGCCTCCCACAGCCCGCACCTGGTGTAGTCGATCCTGGAGATGACCTGATCGCCCTGGGCGAGGCTGACGGTGCCGGTGGCCGCGCCGTCCATGCTGACCCGGCCGGGCGCGCCGTCGGAGAACAACCGGGCGCCGTCGAACGTCAGGGTGTTCCCCTCCCGCCACGCGCCCGAGGTGGCGAAGGACGGGCCGCTCACCGCGACACCCAAGGCCCGCCGATCACCGCCGGTGACCACGGAATCGCCGACGCGCAGACCGCTGGATCACTGGCGTCCTCGCGTCCGGTACTCCGCCAGCTTGCCCGGAAGCGGCACATCGTTCGTGGGGGTCAGGAACCCGTCAGAGACGCCTTCGATGGCGGTCGCCACGAAGTAGGTGCCCTTCGCGGCCGTTCCCCCGCCGCGGAAGGTCGTGGTCACCTTGTCGAGGTCCTTCACCCTGGCTGAGTAGGTGGGATCCGCGGGGATGCCGCCGTGGCGTTCGTCCACCAGGTCGTAGCGGGCGACAGAGCCGTCCTCGTCGTGGAAATGCATCCTGGTGACGTACCTGAGGCCGGGCTGCTCGGAGGCGAGCACGAAGTACACGGCGCTGGGATCGGGCCTGCCGCCGACCCAGCCGAGGTGCCACGAACCGTTGATCACCCACATCTCGGTCCATCCGCTGATGACAGCCGTGGGCTGGTCCAGGGTGAACCTGATCGGTTTGGCCTGGCGTGTGTCCAGGACGATCTCCATGCCCTGTTCGCCGACGTTCATCGGCAGGTGCGTGGTCGTGACGCGCATGCCTTCGAAGATGTCCACGTACAGGCTCCACTCGCCGGCGGGGAGCCGGTAGGTGTCCGGCACGCCGCTCAGGATCATCCGGTGACTTTCGCCCTTGGCGTTGTAGAACTCCCCGACCGCGCTGACGGACCGGCCGTCCATGCCGAGCGCGCTGACCTTCACGTCGTGGGACTCCGGCTCCACGTACGCGGTGGTGACGGTACGGACGACGAGGTCACCCGATCGGGCCGTGATGGTGCCCGCGTGATCACCAGGCTGCTTGCCGGTACCGTCGATCGTCACGGTGACCGATGCCGTGCCCTTGGCGGCCACCTCGACCCGCTGCGCCGAGGTGCGCAGCGTATCGCCGTCCACAGTGAGATCCAGCGTGACCGGAGAGTCGCCGGCGTTGGTGTAGGTGATCTCCTTGGTCACCTGCCGCTCGCCGGATCCGCCCCAGCGGAAGACCGTGCCGATGTTCGCGGGACGGGCGAACACCTGCTGCCCGACCGCCCGGACCACGTCCACGCGCCCGGCCCCCTGGTCGAAGTGCGTGGCGCCGGCTGCGGCGCGGAGCTGCCGATGAGCGCGGCTTTGAGCTGCTGGCCGTTCCAGTCCGGATGCCGCTGGGCGAGGATCGCCGCCGCACCCGCGACGTGCGGCGCCGCCATCGAGGTGCCGCTGTGGGCGGCGTACGGGCCGTCCGCCGTGCCCTGCGCGGCAGCGGCCATGATGTCCAGGCCGGGAGCGGTCGCGTCCGGCTTGATCGCGTGATCGCCCAGCTTCGGGCCACGGCTGGAGAAGTCGGCCATCCGATCGGACCTGTCGACCGCGCCGACCGTGAGTGCCGCCTCGGCGCTGCCCGGGCTGCTGACCGAGCCGGGCACTCCGTCGTTGCCCGCCGCGATGACGAACAGCGCTCCCGTACGCGCCGACAGGGTGTCGACGGCGTGCTCCAGCGGGTCGATGCCGGGTATGTCCAGGCTACCGATGCTCACGTTGATGATCTTCGCTTTGACCTCCGTGGCGGCCCATTCCATGCCCGCCAAGATGGCCGATTCGCCGGCGTACTCCCCGCCGACCTTGCCCAGTGCGATCTTCGCGCCCGGCGCGACGCCCCGATACTTCTCGCCGGCTCCGGCCACGATGGAGGCGACATGGGTGCCGTGCCCGACGCCGTCGGTGATGTCGGGTTCGTCGGAGAAGTTCTTCGCCTGCGTGACGTCCTTGAGGGCGGGGTGGGTGGCGTCGTAACCGGAGTCGAGCACGGCGACCGTGACACCGGCTCCGGTCAGCCCCTGTTGCCACGCCTGCGGAGCCCCGATCTGCTGGACACTCCGGTCCAGGGTGAGGGGCCGCTTGCCGTCCAGCCAGATCTTCGACTTGCCTGCGGCCAGTGACCGGGTGCCGCCGACCAGGCTCTGCCAGGTCCGGCCCGCCGTCGCCTTGGGGACGCTCGTGCTGGCCAGCCCCAGCCCGGCCAGTTCCTCGGTCTTTCGCGCTCCGCTGAGCGCCTGCGCCGCCTTCCCCTCGGCGGACTGGACGATCAGCGGAATCTCCGCCTTGTCGGCGTCGCCGTACCCCAGCTGAGCAGCTGCGTGACGTCGAACAAGCGCTCGTCCAGCAGGCCTTTGGCCAGCAGTCGTTTGGCGTCCTGCGGAATGACGTGAAGGTGGCCCTGACGGCGCTGAACGTCGAAGCGATCTGTTCTGCCCGGCCCGGGCTCGATCCGGTGACCGTTCGCCGTGACGGTCACCCGGTCACCGGTCAGCAGCGTCACCGTGCCCGACACCCCGGCCGAGGGAGTCACCGGCTCGGCCGCCTGCGCGGCGCTCGCGGCGCCGCCTGCGATGACGGATGCCGCCAGGGTGACGGCGCATGTCGCGTGGGTTAAGTTCATCTGCCTCTCGTTGTCGATACTCGTCACTCATGACTCGGTACTCATGGCGAGGGGTGACGCTCGCGGGCCGCGAGCGTCACCCCGGGAGCGTCAGACGAGCTTGCGGTAGATCCGGGTGGAGATCGCCTGGGCCGCGTCCGACCGGCCGAACTCCTGGTAGACCCGCGAGGTGATGTCCGTGGCCTTGGGAGCGTAGGCGGGGTAGAAGTCCTTACCGCACTCCAGATCCTTCAGCGCCGCCTTGATCTCCTTGGCCAGGTGCGGCTTGGCCTGCTCGGGCTTGAGGTTCGGCCGGAAGACGGCGTTCTCGCTGCCCTTGGGCAGCTCGCCCTTCCACGCCTTCTTGGCGACGTCCGAAGCCTGCCGGACGACCTTGGTGTGGCTCAGGACGTCGAGCTTGGTCGGCCGGGTCTGGCTGACGCCCAGGCACGCGGCGAACTGCTTGCCCAGCGTGACGAGTTGCTTGTCCTGGTCGAGGACGCGCAGCGACGTGTCTACCGCGGCGTGGAGCTGGTCGTCGTAGTCCTCCTGGGAGGTGACGGTCTTGCCCAGCACCTTCTTGGCCGCCCGGGAGAAGCAGGTCTGGTCGGCGGCGCGCCACTTCTTCAGCTCGCCGTCCGAAAGCGACATCAGCGTCTTGTTGTTCGGGTTGTCGTGCTGGACGGGGTTGACGGCCGGGTCCTTCGGATAGACGTTCGGCGACCAGACCCCGAAGCCGTACTTGGCGCGGTAGGTCCGCAGCGCCTTCAGGTCACCGGCGAGCCGCTCCTTCTCCCCGGCCTGCCAGGTGTGGTGGGGCTCGGGCGCGGCCACGTAGTCCAGGCCCTGCTCGGTCATGCAGGCGACACGCTCGGCCTCCAGCCGCGTCTGCTTGTCGTAGGCGGCGGCCTCGCCAGACGGGGGCGCGGTCAGGCCGCCGAACGAGCCGGCGAGCAGGGTCGCGGCGACTGCCTTGGCGATGAACATGGACGTTCTCCTTCTTCCTTCAAGGGCATGCCTGATCGAGTTTTCGGGCATGCGAAACAGAACTCACGGCCCGGACGGGCCGGATCAGCGGGAAAGTCTCAGCAGGGGATCTTCATGCGGGACGCCTTCGGCGACACCTCGGGCAGGCCGGCGGCGAGATCGACGGCGAGCACGGCGGTGCCGGTCGCCGCGCCCTTCTTCTCGATGAACTCGCCGCCGGCGCGTACCTTCACCGTGCGGTCCCTGGTGTTCACGGTGCGCTCGCCCAGGTAGTGGTAGGTGTTCCGGTCGAAGATCAGCTCGGAGCGGGTGCCGTCGCCCTCGTGCATGGCCACGGCCAGGCCGGGGCGGCCGGCGGCGTCCACGGCGTCGCCGATGAGCACGATGCCGTCCAGTCCGGCCGCCACCTGGTACAGCGCGGCGCCCAGGCTGGGCCGTACCACGGACTCGATCACCAGGCTCTGCAGGGAACGCCAGATGCGCAGCGGCTCCTCGCCCACCTCAGCGACGATCTTCGCGCGGACCTGCGCCGGGTCGGTCGGCCAGGCGGCCAGCCGCGCGTAGGCCGGCTGGCCGGGACAGGTTCCCGGCTCGGACACGATGTCCTCGACGCCGCGGTCCCAGTACTCGCGCGGTGCCGGTCCCGTGGCCGACAGCTTCTGCGTGCGGCTCAGCCACGGCTTGCCCGCGTCGGCGGCCTCCCACCGCTCCTCGCTGACCAGCACCTTGGTGTAGAGCGTGCGGCCCGACTTGTCCTTGGTGTACAGGCTGTTCTGGGACAGCATCTTGGTGTGGACGTACTGGCCGCGCACCGGCACCGTGTCCGACCGGCCGGCGGCGGCTTGGGCGGCCAGGGAGAGCAGCGCCTTGGCGTCGGCGGGAGGAGCGGCGAACGGGTGGTGGCCGGAGGTGCCCGGGTCGGAACCGCCCAGGCCCACCTGGGCGACGATGATGCCACCGGCGAGCACCACCGACATGGCGCCGACCAGGACGACCCGCCGAACCGGTAGCGCGGCGAGCCACCTGCGGCGCTGCCGGACCTCCCGTGACGCGCGCGCCTCGCGGAGGAATCGTTCACGCCCCTTCGCCGCCGTCTCCGGCGTCGGCCCGGGCTCCGCGAACACGGCCTCGATCAGCTTCAGCTCGTCCATCACCACTCCCCGATCGGGTTGACGTCGCCCAGCGCCTTGCGCAGCTTCTTTCGTGCCCTGTTGATCCGGGACCCGACGGTCCCCACCGGTATGCCCAGGGCCGTGGCGATCTCCTCATAGCCCAGCCCGCCGAACACCAGCAGGAACACCGCGTCACGATCACCCATCGCCAGCCCCTTCAGCCCTCGTACGAGCTTCGGCCGGCTGGCCAGCGCCGCGAGCCGCGAGGTCACCCCGTCCTCGTGGCCGTCCGTGGACTCCACGGCCGCGATCTTGCTCAGCGCGTTCAGCCGGCGGCCCTCACTGCGGCGGTGCCGGGCCACGACGTTCGTGGCGATCCCGAACAACCACGACCGTACGGTGCCCCGCCGCGCATCGAAGCCCGCCCTGCCGTTGAACGCGAGCAGGAAAGCGTCCGAGACCAGATCCTCGGCGTGCTCGCTGCCGAGCCGGGCGGCCAGGTACCGGTAGATCTCGGTGAAGTACCGGTCGTACAGGAGGGCGAACACCTCGGGATCGTCCAGCGACTGCTCGACCACGGTGACGTCCTCCAGCACGTCCTTGGCGTCAGGTGGGGCAGTCATGGCATCCTTCCGAAGGCAACGGTCGCCCAGTGTTCGCCGCTCCGCGGGTTTTCTTCACACCAATTTTCCGGCGGTTCTCTATTCGGCGTGCTCGGCTGCGGCTTTCGGGAGTGCGAGCATCACGAGTGCCGGCTCAATCGATGATCAGGCCCTGGGCGCGATCCTCCTCGACGGCGGCTGTCGGGCGTTCGGCGGGCGGGCCGCCCACCAGGCCCCACACCGGGGTGACCGAGCGCTCGAACCTGCCTCCGAGCCTTTGGCGCTGAGGAGGCAAGCGCGCGGCAGCCTGCCCGATGACCTCCTGCGCCGCCCCCGCCCGGTCACCCTGCCGCACCGGCCGGACACGCGCGGATCGGGTACGCCCGCGCCTCCACCGTCCGCCAGTCCCTGGACACCCAGCTCGACGTGCTCAAGGCCGCCGGCGTCACCCGTGTCTTCGCCGAGAAGATCTCCACCCGCGCCACCGTCCGACCCGGGCTCGGCAGGCCGTCACCCTGGCCCGGGAACCGCGCGCGGCGGGCGTGGCGGTCACCCTCGTGGTGCACGAGCACAAGCGGCTCGGCCGCGGCCTCGACCTGGCCGCCCTCGCCGAGCAACTGAAGGCGGTCGACGTCGGCCTGGAGTTCCTCACCGGCGAGCTGCAGGGCTCCCACGACCCCTCGGGCGTGGTGTTCACCGTGCTCGCCGCCCTGTCGGGGATGGAACGCGAGTACATCCGCGACCGCACCCTGGAAGGCCACGAATCCGCCCGCGCCCGCGGCAAGGCCATCGGCGGCGCCGCCGTCACCGACGAGAACATGCTCTCCATGGCCCTGCACCTACGCGACCAGGACCTCAGCCTGCGCGACATCGCCGCCCGGCTCGTCATCACCAGCGGCAAGAAGAAGGGCCGTCACCCCTCGGCCGCGACCGTCCTGCGCATGCCGCGCGGCCACGACGTCTCATCGGTGTCGCCGGCCGTCAGCGGGTGCCGGACCCGCACCGGCGACGGACGCAGCTCACGCGTAAGATCATGCGCCGGCTCCGCCGCAGCGCCGTCCCGATCGAGGCGCTGCGCACCCCCGCCCGCGCGGCCTCGTACGCCGGCGGCTCCCGCAGCCCGAAACGGAAGCACAGGCCCACGAGCGCCGGCGGCGCGGCGATCAGGAACGCCACCCGAGGCGAACCCAGCAGGAGCCTGCACAGGACGAGCAGGACCGGGGACAGCAGCGCCGCCGTCGCGTAGGTGGGGATCAGGCCGATGCCGGCGGTCGCCAGCCCGATGAGCAGGATCGACGTCATCATCGCGGTACGCCGGCCCTCCCGGTCGGCCATCACCCCGAAGAACAGGCTGCCCGCCGACCTCGCCAGGAACGAGACGCCGAAGACCTCGATGAAATGGCCGATCACGACCGCGGTCACCGTTCTGCGGCGTGCGGAACCGAGCTGGGTGTCGGCATGCCGGTTCTCCTGGTGATCGAACTGGCAGGGGCGATCCTCCGAGAGCCCGCGGCCCCCGACGTTGACGATGATGCGGGCCGGGGGCACGCGCAAGCCGCTCGTCAGTACGCTCCAGTGCCGGTCCGTCAGCGGCGGGTGCCTGAGAGGACGACCAGGGAGCAGGTGACCGGCCCCGGCGCGCGGTCACGCCAGGAGAACAGCACAGGATCGGCGATCCCCTCCCAGGTCAGCCATTCGACGGCGACATCGGCGAACCCGGCGCGCTCCAGAATCTCGGTGTAGGTCCCGGGAAGCCAGTAGTAGTCGTGGATCTCGGTGTCGCCCACCTGGACCGTGATCTGTTCGCCCTCGGCGGCGGGCCGCCGGGCCAGGATGGTGGAGCGCGAATGGTCGATGTCCAGGACGGCGAACCGCGCGCCGGGCCGCAGCACCCTGCCGACCTCGTCGGCCAGCGCCTGGATGGCCGCCCGTGACGGCTGCATCAGCAGCACGAACGCGGAGTAGGCCGCGGCCATGGAGGCCGTGTCCAGGAAGTCGAGTCGCCGTCCCTCGGCCTGGTGGTAGGTCACCGACGGGTGGGCGTGCTCGCGCCGGGCGACCTCGAGCATCGCGGGCGAGGCGTCCACCGCCACCACCGGGCTCGCGAAGCGGCGGGCCACCTCCACCGCCACCTCGCCGTGGCCGCAGCCGACGTCCAGCATCGGGCCCCTTGCGCCGCCGTCGCTCCCTGGTTCCAGCGCGCGGAACAGGAAGGGGTAGCCCAGCAGCCAGGACAGGTCGCGTGCGCGCCACTTGGCGTACGCGGCGGCGACCCCGGGATCGTCGAAGGAACTTGTTGCGCCCATCGTCCCAGGTAAGCACGTGCAGGTGGCCGGCAGGCGCGGCTTGAGGGCAAAGGCTTGGCCTGCCCGCGCTCGCGGGGCCTTCCGCTGCCGGGCGGGCAAGACGGTCAGCCCGGCTCGCCGCCGCCCTCCGCGACCTGACATGACCCCGGGCGCGATGCCGTCGGCGGGCCCCTCAACGCATTCCCAGCTGACGGTAGTCAATTAATTACTCTACGTGCATACTGAGGGGACGTCGGCCCAGACCCCTGGGCGCGACGCAGGGATCTCGGGTTCGAAGGAGCACTCATGTCCCCCATCAAGCTCTCCGCCCTCGCCATGGCGCTGGTCACACCTGCCGCCATCGGCCTGATCGCCGTAGCCGGGCCCGCCGCGGCGGCCACCGGCTACTGCCTGGACAGCGGCGGCGACAACTCCGCCGGACGGGTGCCCGCCTACTTGTTCGGTGACTGCTCCAACCCTTCGCCCAACCTGAGGTGGGTCATCGAGCGCGGCCAGATCAAGAACGTGGCCACCGGCTACTGCCTCGACAGCGGCGGCGACAACTCCAGCGGACGGGTGCCCGCCTACTTGTTCGGTGACTGCTCCAACCCTTCGCCCAACCTGAGGTGGGTCATCGAGCGCGGCCAGATCAAGAACGTGGCCACCGGCTACTGCCTCGACAGCGGCGGCGACAACTCCAGCGGACGGGTGCCCGCCTACCTGTTCCGCGACTGCTCCAACCCTTCGTCGAACCTGAGGTGGGTCATCGAGCGCGGCCAGATCAAGAACCGGTAGCGCCCTACGTCCGCAAGCCGCCGATCTAGTACCATCCCGGCTCAGCGACCCTGGGCACAAGGGCGGGACACCCCGCCTCCGGTGCCTCGAACCGCGCGACCGGAGGAGCCGATGCTCAGATGACGGCAGGGCGACCGATCCCCACACAGGACGACGTGCTCGACTACTTCAACACGTTGTCGAACTGGGGCCGATGGGGCGAAGACGACGAGCTGGGCACCCTCAACCACGTCACCGACGGCGTCCGGCTGGCGGCGGCGCGGGCCGTGCGTCACGGCAGGAGCGTGTCGTGCGCGTGGGAGATCGCCGTACCGAAGGAGATGGAGCGGTCGACGACGGCGTGCCCGTGCGCCGCCGACATGCCGGGCGCCGAGCACATGCCGGCGCCCGGCTTCCACAACGACCGGCGCTGGGGTTTCTCGACAGAACGGCTCGGCTACACCTTCCACGGCAACACCATCACCCACGTCGACGCGCCGTGCCACATCTTCTGGGACGGCGAGATGTACAACGGCCGGTCGCACTCGCTGGTCGGCGCCGACACGGGATCGGCGTGGGCGGCCGTCACGGCGGCGGCCAACGGGATCGTCACGCGCGGCATCCTGCTGGACATCGCGAAGGTCCGCGACGTGCCGTGGCTGGAGCCGGGGGAGGGCGTGTTCCCCGACGATCTCGAGGAGGCCGAACGCCGCCAGGGCGTGCGCGTACGACCCGGCGACGCGGTACTCCTGCGCACCGGCCATGGCCGCGTCCGGCACGAGAGCGGTGCGGCCGGCGGTTTCACGCAGGCGGGCTGGCACGCGTCCTGCCTGCCGTGGCTGCACGAACGGCAGGTCGCGCTGATCGGCGCCGACACCCCGCAGGACGTTCAGCCGTCCGGGTACGACGACGTGCTGATGCCGGTGCACGCCGTGAGCCTCGTCGCCATGGGGCTGTGGATGCTCGACAACTGCGACCTGGAGGCGTGCGCGGCGACGGCCGCCGAGCTCGGCCAGTGGGACTTCCACCTCTCGGTCGCGCCGGTCCGCTTCGCGGGCACGTCCGGCAGCCCGGTCAACCCGATCGCCACCTTCTGACCGCAGGACCTGAGCATGCGGCCACGGCGGACCCGCGCGTGTGCCGGCTGCGCGGGGCCGCCCGTGCGGCCGGCGCCGCACCGCGGTCACATGCCGGCGATCAGCCTGTCGACCCGCTCGTCCACACTCCGGAACGGGTCCTTGCACAGCACCGTCCGCTGAGCCTGGTCGTTCAGCTTCAGGTGCACCCAGTCGACCGTGAAGTCGCGCCGCTTCTCCTGCGCCTTGCGGACGAACTCGCCGCGCAGCCGCGCCCGCGTGGTCTGCGGCGGCACCGACTTGGCCTCGAAGATCTTGATGTCGGACGTCACCCGCTCCACCAGGCCCTTGCGCTGCAGCAGGTAGAACAGCCCCCGCCGGCGGTGCACGTCGTGGTAGGCCAGGTCGAGCTGCGCCACCCGCGGCGAGGACAGCGGCAGGTCGTACTTGCTGCGGTAACGCTCGATCATCTGGTACTTCGTCACCCAGTCGATCTCGCGGGAGACCAGGTCGAGGTTCCCGGTCTCGACGGCCCGCAGCGTACGCTCCCACAGGTCCAGCACCCGGTGCGCCGTGGCGTCGCCGCCGCGGCGGTCGACGAAGTCCTTCGCCTTGGTCAGGTACTCCTGCTGGATGTCCAGCGCGGACGCCTCCCGCCCGTTGGCCAGCCGGACCTTGCGGCGGCCCGTCATGTCGTGGGACACCTCGCGGATCGCCCGGATCGGGTTCTCCAGCGCCAGGTCGCGGATCGCGACGCCCGCCTCGATCATGCGCAGCACCAGGTCGGTGGCGCCGACCTTGAGCAGCATCGTGGTCTCGCTCATGTTCGAGTCGCCTACGATCACGTGCAGCCGGCGGAAGCGCTCGGCGTCGCCGTGCGGCTCGTCGCGGGTGTTGATGATGGGACGGCTTCGCGTGGTGGCGCTGGAGACGCCCTCCCAGATGTGCTCCGCGCGCTGGGACAGGCAGTACACGGCGCCGCGCGGCGTCTGCAGCACCTTCCCGGCCCCGCACACGACCTGCCGGGTCACCAGGAACGGGATCAGCACGTCCGCCAGCCGCCCGAACTCCCCGTGGCGGCCCACACAGTAGTTCTCGTGGCAGCCGTAGGAGTTGCCGGCCGAGTCGGTGTTGTTCTTGAACAGGTAGATGTCCCCGGCGATGCCCTCCTCGCGCAGCCGCCGCTCGGCATCGACGGCCAGGCCCTCCACGATGCGCTCACCGGCCTTGTCGTGCGTCACCAGCTCCACGACGTTGTCACACTCGGGAGTGGCATACTCCGGGTGGCTGCCGACGTCGAGGTACAGGCGTGCGCCGTTGCCCAGGAAGACGTTGCTCGATCTGCCCCAGGACACCACCTTCCGGAAGAGGTAGCGCGCCACCTCGTCGGGAGACAGCCTGCGTTGCCCCCTGAAGGTGCAGGTGATGCCGTACTCGTTCTCCAGGCCAAAGATGCGACGGTCCATCGCCACCTCATTCCCTCCTCCGACCGTTATACGTGCCCCGTGGGGAGCAGAACCACTCTCCGGGCGGGACGGGACGTGTGACGGCCGACGCACGCGCGGCCGGGAGCGGTCGGGCCATCGTGCCGCGATGAGTTCTGGACAGGCGCTGCGCGAAGTGCTGGAATTCACCGCCGCCGAGGTGGCCGCCCAGCTCGGCACCACGGTCCCGGCCGTCAACAGCGCCCTGCAGCGGGCACGCGCCGCCCTCGCCGACGCGGGCGAGTCCCCGGTACGGGCGGGAGGCGTGATGCGCGGCACCTCCTCGTGACCGCGCGCGTAACGGTCAGACGGCGGGCTTCAGGTATCCGGCGGCGGCCAGCCCCGCGAAGGCTGCGTCGGTGTCGGTCATCTGCCCGCTGAGCACGTGCCGGACGAACGCGCCGACCGGCATCAGCACGGTCTCGATGAACTCGGCGTCGTCCAGCCTCGGCTCGGCGACCTTGCGGCACCCCCGGGCCAGGACGGCGTGGCGGCGGTGCGAGGCGTACGACGACAGGAAGGTCCGCATGACGACCTCCAGCGTCGCGGCCTCGTAGCCGGTCTCCTCCAGCAGCTCCCGGGCCGCCGCGACCTCGACCGGCTCGTCGCCGCCGGCGTTTCCGCCCGGCAGCTCCAGCAGCACCCGCCCGGGCCCCGGCCGGTACTGCCGGGCCAGCACCACCTGCTCGTCGCCGGTCAGGGCGACGACGGCGACGGTCGAGCCGCCCACGAGGATGTCCCACACGTCCTCGTTGCCGTCGGGGTAGCGGTACCGTCGGCCACGGACTTTCAGGAACCCGGCCGGTTCGTCCAGCTCACCCAGTTGCGTCCACTCACTGACCCTGGCGTCACTCACACGTCCAAGTTTATGGATCATCAACACGGCGGCCACACCGCGCCCGGCCGCGGGCGGCGGGGGCTGTGGCTCGCCATGGTGACCGCCCCGGCCGGGAGGGCTCCGCGCCCCTACATGGTCGTCCCGCCCGAGACGTCGAGCCGGTGCCCGGTGATGTAGCGGCTGTCGCTGGAGGCGAGGAAGGCGACGGCGTCGGCCACGTCGGCCGGTGTGCCCAGCCGGCCGAGGGGCGTCTGGGACGACAGCCAGGCCAGGGCCTCGCCGACCAGGCGCCCTTGGTGCATGTCGGTGTCGATGACGCCGGGCGCCACGAGGTTGACCGTGATGCCGCGCGGCCCGAGCTGCTTGGCCAGGGCGACGGTCATGACGTCGAGCGCGGCCTTGGACATGGCGTAGCCGATCGCTCTGGGCATGGCCGCTCCCCGGGTCAGCATGGTGCCGACGGTGATGATCCGTCCGCCGTCGCGCAGCCGCGGCAGGGCCTGCTGGGTGATGAGGAACGGGGCGGTGGTGTTGACCGCGAGCAGGCGCTCGAACGCCTCCCGGGTGACGCCGTCGATCTCGGTCTGGCCGCCTAGGACGCCCGCGTTGTTGACCAGGATGTCCAGCCCGTCGGCGTGCGCGTCGAAGGCGGTCCACAGGGTTTCGGCGTCGCCGGGCGCGCCCAGCTCGGCCTGGACGGCGAACGCCCGCCCGCCGTCCGCTTCGATGGCGGCGACGGTGTCCTTGGCGGCGGCGTGGTTGGTGCCGTAGTGGACGGCGACGCGGGCGCCTTCGCGGGCCAGCCGGGTGGCGATGGCGCGGCCGATGCCCCGGCTGCCGCCGGTCACCAGTGCCGTCTTTCCGGTCAAAGTCATGATCAGGCCTCTCCATGCGGTGCAGGGGTGGTGGTCGTAGGGTCACGATGGGGCCGTCCCCCATTTCGCGTACCACGTACGAGAAATGGACCATAACCATTCAGGTACCATGTACGCAAATGACCGGAAGGGGCGTGCATGGCCGACGAGGAACCCGTCAGCATCTGGATGCAGCCGGAGCAGCAGGAACGCTCAGGCCCGGGACGGCGACCCGGCTACAGCCGCGAGCAGATCACCCGCACGGCCGTCCGGATCGCCGACGCCGAAGGGGTGGAGGCCGCCACCATGCGGCGGATCGCCGCAGAGCTGGGCACCGGCGCCATGTCGCTCTACCGCTACGTGCCCCGCCGCGACGACCTGTTCGACCTCATGATCGACCTGGCGATGAGCGAGGTCGGACTGCCCGCAGGCCCGTCCGGTGACTGGCGGGCCGACCTGACGCTGCTGGCCCGGCAGGTGCGCGCCACGGGACTGCGCCATCCGTGGCTGATCACCCTGCTCACCTCCCGCCCCACGCTGGGCCCCCACCTGCTGCGCGTGCACGAGTTCGCCCTCGGCGCCCTCGACGGCCTCGGGCTCGGCATCGACGACGTCACCGGCCTGGTCACCATGCTCGACGACCACCTGCACAGCGCGATCCGCCGCGAGATCGGCTGGCTGGAGGAGTCCCGCCGCACCGGCCTGGACTCCGAGCGCTGGAAGCGGGACTACATGGGGCCGTACGTCCGCCAGGTCGTCGAATCCGGCGCCTTTCCCCTGTTCAACCGGTCGATCCTGGAGTCCCGCACGGCCCACCTCTCTCCCGAGGAGCGGTTCCGGCACGACCTCGGCCGCATCCTGGACGCCATCGCCGCGCTCATACCGTCACTTCGTCCCCGCTGAGGCCATCACCAGGACGGACGAGGCGTCGCGCTCGGCTTCAGCCCCGGCGGACGTCTTCGCGGCCCGGCGAAGGCCTGGGAGAGCCGGATGCGGTATGCGGCTGGACCGGCTCAGGACGACCTCGGGACGGGTGCCGTGCTGGTGCGGCCCGACGGCATCGTCGCCTGGACGAGTGATCACGACCCTGACCCCGAAGCGTTCGAACGAGCCGCCCGCCAGTGGTTCGGGCGCCGGTGATGGTGGGGGGATGCCGGGAAAAAAATCGTTTCCCGTGCCTCACCCGTCCTCGCTACACTCACCAACCGACACCCAAGACGTGACCCAGGGAGGGAGCCGGCCATGTGCGACCACAGCGCCGTCCCCCTGTCGCGTTACGAGGTGATCCTGGTGTCTTCGGGAACCCGGTGCCGGCTGCGCGGCCGTCACTGGTTGCTGCCCTGACCAGACCTTTCTCTGGGCTTTCACAGGCCGCCTGATCGCGCTGTCCTGTCCAGATCCCGTCCCCCGAAGGGGCCCATGAGCCATGCGTGCTCACGTCGTCAACGTCCTGCACAACATCCGGAACCTCGGCATCCTCGCCCACGTCGACGCCGGCAAGACCACCGTCACGGAGCGGATGCTCTACCTGACCGGCGCCACCTACAAGCGCGGTGAGGTGCACGACGGCACGACCGTCACCGACTTCGACCCCCAGGAGCGCGACCGCGGCATCACCATCTTCGCCGCCGCGGTGAGCTGCGACTGGGACGGGCACCGGATCAACCTGATCGACACCCCCGGCCACGTCGACTTCTCCGACGAGGTGGAGCGTTCCCTGCGGGTGCTCGACGGCGCGATCGCGGTGTTCGACGGCGTGGCCGGGGTGGAGCCGCAGAGCGAGTCGGTGTGGCGGCGCGCCGACCGGCACGGGGTCCCGCGCATCGCGTTCGTCAACAAGCTGGACCGCGCGGGCGCCGACCTCGACGCGGCGGTCGAGTCGATCCGCCGCACGCTGCATCCCGCGCCGCTGGTCGTGCAGCTTCCGATCGGACGCGAGGACGGCTTCGCCGGCGTCGTCGACCTGCTCGCCATGCGGGCCCTGACCTGGGACGACGGCGTCCTGGAGACCGGCCCGGTGCCAGGGGAGCTGCTGGAGGAGGCGAGGCGGCGGCGCCGGACGCTGGAGGAGGCCGTGGCCGAGCTGCATCCCGGCGCGCTGGAGGAGTTCTGCGCCGAGCCGTCGGTGTCCGAGGCGACGCTGGTGGCGGCGCTGCGCGAGCTGACCGGTAGCGGCGCGGGCGTGGTGGTGCTGTGCGGCTCGGCCTACCGGGACCGCGGGATCGAGCCGCTGCTGGACGCCGCCGTCCGGTATCTGCCCTCGCCGCTGGACGTGCCCGCCGTGCGCGGCCAGGACGGGCAGCGGCGCCCGGCCGATCCCGAGGCGCCGCTGGCCGCGCTGGCGTTCAAGGTGAACGCGACGCCGACCGGGCGGCTGACGTACCTGCGGATCTATTCAGGCACGATGCGGAAGGGAGAGACGGTGCTGGACGCGGGCACGGGACGGACCGAGCGGATCGCGCGGATCCTGCGCGTGCAGGCCGACCGGCACGCCGAGACGGACCAGGCGGCGGCCGGCGACATCGTCGCCGTGGTCGGGCCGAAGGCGGCCCGCACGGGCACGACGCTGTGCGCGCCGGACGCCCCGCTGCTGCTGGAGCCGCCGGGCGCGACCGAGCCGGTGGTGTCCGTGGCCGTCGAGGCGCGCCGCGGCACCGACGGCGACCGGCTGGCGGCGGCGCTGGCCCGGCTGGCGGAGGAGGACCCCTCCCTGGCCGTGCGCACCGACGCCGAGACCGGACAGACCGTGCTGTCCGGGATGGGCGAGCTGCATCTGGAGGTGGCGGCGGAGAAGCTGCGGCGCGAGCACCGGCTGGCCGTGAGCGTCGGCCGGCCGCAGGTCGCGCTCAGGGAGACGGTCGGCCGAGGCGTGTCAGGGCTGCTGTACCGGCACGTCAAGCAGGACGGCGGCGCCGGGCAGTTCGCCCACGTGGTGATCGACGTCGAACCGCTGGCCGAGGGCTTCGCCTTCGTCTCCACGGTGACCGGCGGCCGGGTGCCGCGCGAGTACGTGCGGGCGGTCGAGGCCGGCTGCCGGGAAGCGCTGTCCGACGGGCCGCTCGGCGGCCATCCGGTGACCGGGCTGCGCGTCACGCTGACCGACGGGGCCACGCACGTCAAGGACTCCTCGGAGATGGCGTTCCGCGCCGCCGGGCGGCTGACGCTGCGCGAGGCGCTGCGCCGGTGCGCGATGGTGCTGCTGGAGCCGGTGGTGGAGGTGACGGTGACCGTGCCCGACGAGATGGCCGGCGGGGTGCTGGGCGACCTGTCGGCGCGGCGCGGGCGCATCTCGGGCTCCAAGGCGCGGGCCGGCGCGGTGGTGATCACCGCGGTGGTGCCGCTGGCCGAGGTGTTCGGGTACGCGACCCGGCTGCGTAGCCGTACGCAGGGGCGGGGGACGTTCACCACGCGCCCCGCGGGGTACGCGCCCGCCTGACACGCCTGGGGAGCGCCGGGCCGGTGCGGCAACGGCCCGGCGCTCCGGTGTCACTACACGGAGTCGTAGATCCACGCCTGGTCCGAGTACGCCCTGTTCGCGCAGTCCCATTGCATGGCCAGCGCGCCGTTGGCGTTGCTGCCGGCGCTGATGCCCAGACATCTTCCGCTCTTGTAGTTGCGGAACTGGACGCGATTTCCGCCCAGGGACTCCTCCAGCCACGTCTGGTTGTTGTAGGTCTGCGCGTTGCATTCCGCCTGAATGGCGAGTGCGCCGTTGGCCACACTGGCCCGATCGATGCCCAGGCAGAGGAAGCTGTTCTGGTTGAGGATCTGGTAGGCGTTGGCCCGCGAGCCGATCTGGAAGAGCCACCAGCCCTGGTCCGAGATGGGTTGGTAGGCGCACTGCCACTGCATCGCGAGGGCGCCGATGTCCTTGCTCCCGGAGTTGATGCCCAGGCACTTGTTGGAAAGTCCGTTGATCAGGTAGAGCGGGTTAGCCGGTGGGACTGCCGCTGCCGGGGCGGCCATCATGGCAGGGCCCCCGATCAACATCAGGGCTGCCACTGCGGCATGGCGGAGCTTTCTGCTACGGGTTACGCGCATGGCGGTCACCTCTCCTGCTCGTCGCGGATCCCAGCATCGGCGTGCGGCCGTGGCACGGTAAGAGTGTTTCGGCGTCCGCCGAAAGACACAGCTCCCGGGCCCGCGCTACAGCGGCATCCGGGGCGGTGCCGGAGGCAGGCGATCGCCCCGCAGGCCCGACCCGGCGACCAGCGCGTCGCCCAGTTCCGACCGCAGGTACAGGACCGAGCGGCCGTGGCGGGCGCCGGCGAGCAGGCCGGCGGCGCGGAGGGTGCGGAGATGCTGGTTGACGGCCGATGTGGTGACCCCCAGGCGGCCGGCGAGTTCGGTCGATGAGGCGGGGGTCTCCAGCATGGTGAGCAGGCCCGCCCGGGTGGCGCCCAGCAGGTCCGTCAGCACGGCCGGGGACGGGCGGGACTCCGCCTGCCAGAGCGTGCCGGCGCCCCGGGTCCCGTACATGATCACAGGCGGTTCGGACGGCGAGATGGGGATGGTGGCGGCCCGGCTGAAGAGGGTCGGGACCAGGGTGAGGCCTTCACCGCTGGTGGAGCGCCGGTAGCGGGTGTCGCTGATGAGGCGCGCGCGGACGACCCCGTCCCGCAACTGGACGCGCTCGTTGAGGTCGGCGAACATCGCGGCCAGGCCGTGAGCCGAGATGACCTGGCCGCGGTGGACCACGTCGGCTTGCAGGACCGCGCGCATCCTGGGCCACCAGGGCGCGAAGCAGGTGCGCCAGTACTCGCGCAGCGCGTCCAGGATGCGGGCCGACGGGTCGCCGCGCAGCGGTTCGGGGAGGCGGGGGTGGAGGGCGCGCAGGTCGGCGAGCACCCGGTCGGCGGGGACGCGGGCGACGGCGGCGAGTTCGTCGTCGATGCGGGTGAGCGGGGCGTGGGGCCGGGGCGACAGGTAGTCGGGCGTCCACATGTCGTCGTTGGTGAGCGCCAGGAGGAGGGGCACGTCCAGCGTGGATCGGGCCTGCTCGGTGCGGCGCAGCCAGGGCAGGTGCACGGGATAGCGCCCGGGGTCGCGGAACGTCCGCAACGACAGCGTGAGCTCGTTGAGCGGCGAGATGGCGAAGCGGACGTCCGCCACGTCCATCCCCGCGAGCTCGTACTCAATCAGCCCCGGCATGAAGCCATACGCTACATCAATTGGCGGCAAAGGCCTTATCAGGGGATAAAGTTCCCCGTGATTCAGACCTTCCTCCCTTCGGACCGCGTCGCCCGCGCGCTCACCCTGAGCACGATGGCGTTCGCGCTCTCCAGCGGCGTCTTCTACGCCGTCAGCACCCTGTACTTCACGTTCGTCATCGGCCTCGGCGTGACGACGGTGGGGCTCGGGCTGGGCATCGCGGGCGCCACCGGGGTGCTGGCCGCGTACGGGGGAGGGTGGCTGGCCGATCGGGTCGGCGCGCACCGCGTCCAGACGGTGGCGACGGCGCTCAACGGGGTGGCGCTGCTCGCCTACTCGTTCGTCTCGGACGCCGTCGCGTTCACCCTGATCGCCTGCCTGGCCGTGATCATGCGTTCGGTGGGCTCCTCGTCGAAGCAGGCGATGCTGGCCCGCTGGTACCTCGGCCCCGAGCGGGTCCAGGTCCGGGCCCGGATGCGCGTGGTCACGAACGTCTTCATCGGCCTGGGCACGGGAGCCGCCGCCGTGGCGCTCCTGATCGGCACCGCGGCGGCGTACCGGGTGGCGATGCTCGCCGCCGGCGTCCTGCTGGTGGTGGCCGCCGTGCCGCTGGCCGCGCTCGGGCGCCGGGTGCCCGAGCTCGCCGCCAGGATGACCGCCGTCCGGGAGCGCGCCGAACCCGGCGGTCCTTCGCCGCTCAGAGATCGTACGTACGTCGCGAGCGTGGCGTGCAACGCCGTGGTGGCCATGCACTTCGGCCTGCTGACCGTCGGGATGCCGCTCTGGGTGGCCACCACCGGCGCGCCCGTCGCCATCGTGTCCGTGCTGCTCGTCCTCAACACCGTGGCCGTGGCCGCGCTCCAGGTGCGCGCCTCGCGCGGCACCGACGACGTGCGCAAGGCCGGGCTCACGGTCAGGCGCGCGTCGTGGCTGCTGGCGATCGCCTGCGGCCTGTACGCCCTGGCCGGCTACGGAAGCGCGATCGTCGCCTGTGCCCTGCTCGTCCTGGCCGCGTCCGCCCACACGCTGGGCGAGATCCTGGGCGAGGCGGGCGGCTGGGGCATGGCCTTCGAGCTGGCCGACCAGCGCAGCGCCGGCGCCTACCAGGGCCTCAGCCAGGCCGGGTACGCGATCGCCGCGATGCTCTCCCCGATCCTGGCCACCACGGCACTCCAGCACGGCACCGGCGGCTGGCTCGGCCTGGCCGCCCTCTTCGTCCTGGCCGGGACGGGCGCCGCCGCGGTGGCCCGGCACGCAGCCGCGCGGACGGACCGGCTGGAAGCTCGGCGGCGGGCATCACCATCGCCGGCCCGAACAAAATGACTCGCCGCGTCAGCGGGAAGGCCGATGTAATACCGCCATGCGCATCACCTCGGAGACGTTCTCTGACGGCATCCGCGAACGGCTCTTCACCATCGGAGACATCCCGGGGGTGCTCTGGACGCCCGCCGAGGGCTCGGGTCCCCGTCCGCTGGTCCTGATCGGGCACGGCGGCGGCTCGCACAAGAAGGGCTGGGAGGTCGTCTCCCGGGCCTTCCCCTACGTCACCTCCTGCGGCTTCGCGGTCGCCGCGATCGACGCGCCGGGCACCGGCGACAGGCCGGAGCACCCGGAGGTCCGGCGGCTCGTCGCGAGCATCCAGGAACGAGAGGCCGCGGGCGAGCCCTTCTGGCTCAGCCCGGAGTGGCCCGCCCTCAACGAGACCGTGGCGGCGCAGCTCATCCCCGACTGGCAGACCGCCCTTGATGCGCTCCGGAAGCTGGACTCCGTCGGTGACAGCCGTCCCGTCGGGTACTACGGCCTGTCCCAGGGCGGCGAGATGGGCGTCCGCCTCGTCGCGGCCGAACCCCGGATCGGCGCCGCCGTCCTCGGCCTCATCGGAAGCGAGTGGCTCATCGACGCCGCGGCGCGGATCACGGTCCCGGTCGAGTTCCTGCTGCAGTGGGACGATGAAGGCAATCCGCGTGACTCGGTCATGAAGCTGTTCGACGCGCTCGGCTCCGCCGAGAAGACCCTGCACGCCAACCCCGGCGGCCACTTCCGCGTCCCGTCGTTCGAGATCGACAGCTCGATCCGATTCTTCGCCCGGCACCTGGGCGGCTCCTGACAGGTGTCCTGACGCGTACCGGCCGCCGCCAGAGGCCCTGGATCACAATCGATCGACCAACCCGTCGAGATATTCAGGGGTCAGCGGGCCCGCGTCGAACAGGACGCGCATGTAGATCGGCGCCAGCACATGATCCAGCACCTCCAGCGCGTCGGGCGGCTCCTCACCACGGTCGCGAGCACGATCCAGCATGGCCTGCAACTGCCTGCGCCGATCGGCCAGCAGCGCGTCACGCGCCTGAAGCCCCTGCCGGCCCTCGCCTGACAGCGCGACGGCCAGCCGCACCAGCGCCAGGCCGTCGGGTCCGGTGACCTCGCGGGCCACGGCGGCGGCGTAGGTGCGCAGGTCGCCGGCCAGGCTGCCGGTGTCGGGCATCGGCGACTGCTTGTTGAGCCGGGCCAGCAGCACGTCGCTGAGCAGGGCCTGGAGGTTGCCCCATCGGCGGTAGAGGCTGGTGTCGGCCACGCCCGCGCGGGCCGCGATGTCGCCGATGGTGAAGTTGCCGTAGCCGCGTTCGCCGACCAGCTCGGTGACGGCCTGGTGCA
Organism: Nonomuraea monospora; assembly: GCF_039531895.1. NCBI lineage: Bacteria > Bacillati > Actinomycetota > Actinomycetes > Streptosporangiales > Streptosporangiaceae > Nonomuraea > Nonomuraea monospora. Next base: position 34,826 of record NZ_BAAAQX010000044.1, on the reverse strand, counting down.
CGGCCGCGCGGACCCGGGCGCTGCGCCCGCCGGGTCGTCTGGCCCGCTCCTGCTCTTCCATGCTCCCACCTTAAAGCAGTTGCGGCTTGCGTTATAGTCGTCCTAAACGCAGTCAATGACTGCTTTTAGGAAGAGGTGTACGTGAGAGCGTTGCTCACCCTGGCCTGCGCAGGTCAGTTCATGGTGTTGCTCGACAACACGATCGTCGGCGCGGCCCTGCCCGACATGCAGGAGCGGCTGCACACCGGGCTGACCGGCCTGCAGTGGATCGTCGACGCCTACGTGCTGCTGGTGGCCATGCTGCTGCTGTCGGGCGGCGTCTTCGCCGACCGGTTCGGCCGCAAGCGGGTGTTCCTGGCCGGGGTGGTGGTGTTCACGGCCGCGTCGGTGGTGTGCGCGCTCGCGCCCTCGATCGGCTGGCTGATCGCCGGGCGGGTGCTGCAGGGCGTCGGGGCCGCCGCGCTGAGCCCCGCGTCGCTGGCGCTGCTCACCGCCGCGTATCCCGCACCGGGCGAGCGCGTCCGGGCGATCGGGCTGTGGGCCGGGTTCAGCGGCCTCGGCCTGGCCGCCGGGCCGCTGGCGGGCGGGATCCTGGTGGAGGCCTTCGGCTGGCCCGCCATCTTCCTGGTCAACGTGCCCATCGGGGTGGTCCTGCTGCTGGCCGGGCTGCGCGTGCTGAGGGAGTCGCGCAACCCGGGCGCGCCGCCGATCGACGTTCCCGGCACGCTCCTGTCCGCGGCGGGCGTGGGCGCCGTGACCTATGGCCTCATCGAGGGCGGCTCCCGCGGCTGGACCTCGCCGGTGATCCTGGGCAGCTTCGCCGCCGGGCTGGCGCTGCTGGCCGCGTTCGTCGTGGTCGAGGGACGGGTGCCGACGCCGATGCTGCCGCTGCGGCTGTTTCGCCGGCGGTTGTTCACGGTGTCCAACACGGCGATGGTCGTGGTCGGGTTCGCGCTGATGGGGTCGTCGTTCTTCTTCTCCCAGTTCTTCGTCTACGTCCAGAACACCTCGATCCTGGTCGCCGGGCTGCGGACACTGCCCACATCGCTGGCCATGGTGATCGTCAGCCCGTACGCGGGCCGGCTGGCGGCCAGGTACGGCTTCCGCGTCGTCACCGGCATCGGCCTGGCACTGGCCGGGGCGGGGCTGCTGGCGCTGGGCTTCGTCCACGCCGACACCGGCTACGGGAACGTGTGGTGGCGGCTGGCGGTCGTCGGCGTCGGGTTCGCCCTGACCATGTCACCGCTGACCGGGGCCGCCATCCAGGCGGTCAGCCCGCAGGAGGGCGGCTTGGCCTCGGGCGTCAGCAGCACCACCCGGCAGATCGGCGCGGTGCTCGGCGTGGCGGTGCTCGGGGCGATCGTGCACACGCGGGAGTCCGGTGGCGCTTCCTTCGCGGCCGGTCTCAACAGCGCCTTTCTCGTGGCGGGCGCGGTGACGCTGGTCTGCGCCGTGTTCACCGGCCTGTGGCTGACGGCGGGCCGACCGGCGGCGGGCGTCCGGGCAGAGGGTGAGCCGTCGCTGACAGCTCCTGCCGGCCGGTCCACGTCCTGAGCCGCTCGGGGTGGCAGCCTGGCTACTGCATCAGCTCGGAGTGCGGATGCTCCGGTGTCGTCGGGCAGACGTAGAGCTGCTGGCTGTAGCCGCGGCCGATCTGGACTGCTGTCGGGTGGCCGTGGCCGGCGGTTCGGTCCTCGTACGGGATCCAGCTCTGTTTGCTGTCGTCCCACTCGCCCGTGGCGATGGTCAGCAGCGGCGCCATGGGGGCGCCGCAAACTCGACAGTGCTGAGGAACAGGGTCGGTGAGGCCCCAGGAAGCCCAGCCGCCGACCTTCCAGCCGGGAGCGACCGACAACGCGTCGCCGTAGAACTCCTGCGGGGCGGGCGCGTAGGAGCCGTCCGGAGCAGCGCCCGCGGCCTGCCACGCGTTCCAGTCCGCCAGCCGCTCCTGCGACTCCTCACTCAACTCCATGAGATCGGGGTACTCGGTGACCTGCTCCGGGTCGATCAGGCACGGCTCGGGCACGTAGCCGTCGAACTGCACCGCCGGCGGCTCAGGGGGCGTGCTCAGGACGTCGACGACCTCAGCCGCGGACCGCCAGAACAGCGCGGTCCTGGGCATGTACTGCTCCGGAGGGTGATCGAAGGGGCACCACAGGATCTGCAGGACGTCCGTCCCCTCGGGCGCACGAAGACCGGGCACATCACGCACGTACAGCTGCGCGACCGGCAGCATCGCCATCGAACCGCCGTACGGCTGAGGAACCGGCGGCTCCGTCATCGGACCGCTCCGCGCGGGACGGATCCGGGCGAGGGCCTCCCGCTCCTGTTCGGTCAGGCTCCTGCCGTACGCGGCAGCACGGATCCGTCGTCCCCGCCTCACGTCCGGCAGGGGCATGGCCGGGTTCACCCCGGCCAGTTCATGAGGGCCGTCGCAGTGCGGCCACGGCTCGGCGGCCGGCCACAACAGCGCGCCGCCCACCGAGCTGTCGCGGGCGGACGGCGATCCGGGGCGGGGGTGCAACCGGGTCGCCGTGCGAGCCAGCGGCGCCAGTCGCGGCAGGACCGCCGTGACGTCGGCCGGCCGCGGGGGCGTGGTACGCGTCATGCCGGCTCCCGGCGCGATGATTCCGCTTTCGAGGTCGAACGCGTCCCACCGTAGCGGCCGGTCCCGCCGGCCCGCATCGGGCTCGCGCTCCGATTAGGTTTCCGCACCGCGTCCGTCTGTACATATGTCGATCGACTCACGAAAGGCCGGCACGATGCGGAAACTGATCTTCGGCATGAACGCGACCCTGGACGGCTACATCGCCGCGCCCGGCGACGACATCGGCTGGAGCGGAGGGGACGGACCGGACTCCTCGCCGAGCGGCGAGCTGTTCCAGTGGTGGTACGAGCAGATGGGCGCGAGCGAGCTGACGCTGTACGGGCGCAAGCTGTGGGAGGCGATGAGCTCCCACTGGCCGACCGGCGACCAGCGGCCCGGCGCCACCCAGGCGGAGATCGCGTACGCGCGCCTCTGGCGGGACATGCCCAAGGTGGTGTTCTCATCGACGCTCGACAAGGTCGACTGGAACACCCGCCTGGTCACCGGCGACGCGGTCACCGAGATCGCCCGGCTCAAGGCCGAGGACGGCGGCCCGCTGGACATCTGCGGCGCGACACTCGCCGGGGCGGCCATGCGGGCCGGGCTGATCGACGAGTACGTGGTGGTCACCCATCCGGTCCTGGTGGGCGGCGGCACGCCGTTCTTCACCGCGCTGGACAACTGGGTGAAGCTGAGCCTGGTCGAGACGCGGACCTTCCCCGGCGGCGTGGTGATGGCCCGATACGAGACGAGACGATGAGGAAACCTCCTCCCTCGCGTTCCGAATGAGCCGTTGACCGCCCCGCCGGCGACGCCGGCGGGGTCGGGGCGCTCACGAGTGGGACGTGTCTGCTCCCAGCGTCGCGGGCAGGCTCAGCCACGGCTTGCCGGTGGCGTCGAACCCGGTGAGCTCCGCGATCTTCCCGTCCGCGATGTGCAGGACCGCGATGTTGAACAACCGGTGTTCCTGGTCGCCGGGGGTGCGGCGGTACAGCACGGCGGCGGGCATGAGGTTGACCGTCGTGGCGACGCAGCGCCAGTCGTCGTAGCCGCGCTGGAAGAGCCCGCTGGAGACCCAGCCGTCCACCGCGTCCTTGGCCGTGACGACCAGGGCGCCCGGGTCGGGCAGCATCGTGAAGCGCAGGTCCTCGCGCAGCAGGGCCGTCAGCTTGTCGAGGTCGTTGCGCTCATGGGCGTCGATGTACGACTTCACCACGCCGCGCTCGTCCTCCGACAGCTCGTGCGTGGCGGGGCTCCGCCAGTCCAGGCGCCGGTCGGGCAGTTGCTCGCGCATCGTCACGCGCGCCCGCTGCAGTGCGCTGGTCACCGAGGCGACGGTCAGTTCGAGGACGTCGGCGGCTTTCGGCGCCGGCCAGCCGAGGACGTCGCGCAGGATGAACACCGCCCGCTGCCGCGGCGGCAGGTGCTGGACGGCGACGATGAACGCCAGCTCGACCGTCTCCCGCGCCACCACCGATTCCTGCGGGTCCTCCGGAAGCATCCGGTCCGGGTAGGGCTGCAGGTAGTGCACCTCCGAGCCCGCGCCCGGCAGCTCGGCGGGCACGGGTGTGCGGTCGTTGCGCTTCTCCAGGAAGTCGAGGCAGGCGTTCGTCGCAATCCGGTACAGCCAGGTGCGCAGCGTCGCGTGGCCCTTGAACGACTCCCGCTTGTTCCACACCCGCAGGAACGTCTCCTGCGTCATGTCCTGGGCGTCCTCGTAGTGCGCGAGCATCCGGTAGCAGTGGACCTGCAGGTCACGGCGGTAGCGCTCGGTGATGAGGGCGAACTGTGCCGCGTCGTTCGAACGGGCCGCCGCGATGAACGCGGCCTCGTCGCCGCCCGGCACTCTGGCGTCGGTCATGGTGGTCAATCCTTCCGCGGATAGTGAGGGAGGTACCAGAACTGACGACGTGGCGAAGGATTTCTGAGCGGTGAAGCCGCTGACACGTCATCCGGGTGTCGCTTCCGCCGATCATGAGATGGGATGAGATCAAGAGCGCTCGACCACCGGACCGGAGGATGAGGACAGATGGCAGATCGCCAAGCAATGGAACGCATGTGGGACGAGCACACCTCGGCCGAGTTCGTCACTCGCGACGTGGCGGCCACGATGCGCACGATGACGGGCAACCCGAGCGTGATGCACGTGCCGACCGGCATGGGAGGTGCCGGATTCGACGGCGTACGCGACTTCTACCGGCAGTGGTTCGTGGGCCGGAACGCGGCCGACATGTCCATCGAGTCGCTCAGCCGTACGGTCGGGGATGCGAGCATCGTCGACGAGATGATGATCACCTTCACCCATGACATCGAGATCCCGTGGATCCTGCCCGGCGTGCCCGCGACCGGCAGGCAGGTGCGCGTCCCGGGGATCGCGATCGTGGGCTTCGAAGGGACGTCCATCGCCAGCGAGCGCATCTACTGGGACCAGGCCTCCGTACTCGCGCAGGTGGGCCTGCTCGACCAGGAAACGGTGGGACGACTGCCCATCATCACCGACCCCCATGGCCTGCTGGCCGGGACGGTGGCCCCCAACCAGTTGGCGCAGCCTCGGTAGCGCGACTGCTGGGGCGATCTGGGAGGACATGTCGCGTCGAGCTTGCGCCCGGTGATCCGACCCGCCAGCTCCAGAGCGGACGTGACGCTGACCTCGATGGTCACCGGGTCCTCGACCGCTTCACTTGCCTCGATGTAGCGTTCAGGAGATCCGGAGGCGGTCCTGCTGAGGGTCGTAGCAGTGCAGACCGAGTTCGGTCGCGACCTGGACCGCGTACGCCGAAGCCTCCTCCGCACGGCTGTACACCATGGGAAGGTCTGGCCAGCGCTGCAGAAGGCGCTGCACGAATCCTGCGATCAGCGGGGTAGGCGGAGTCTCCATGTCCGTGTCGATGTACTGGTCATAGAGGGCGGAATGCCTTTCTCCGGCTTCTTGGTCGTTGGCGGGGCGCTCGCCCTCCCATACCGCAAGGTCATAGCTCAGGCCGAGATGATGTCACTTTCGGGGTGCATCAGCACTTGGACGGTTCCAGGCACTGGTGGTTCGGTTCGCGCTTCCCGTACGCCGCCATTCGGTGCTAGGTCGGATGCGCGAACCGCACGCTGATGGACAAGCCGCCCTCCGGGCGGGCGCTGGTGGTGAGGGTGGCGTGGTGAGCCTGCGTGACGGCATGGACGATGGCGAGACCGAGGCCATAGCCACGGTGCCGGCCGTGACGATCGGGCGCCAGTTTCTGGAAGGGATGGAGGAGGCGCTGGAGCTGGCCGTCGGGGATGACGGGCCCGCTGTTGGTGACCGTGAGGAGAGCCTGCGTGCCGGACGCCCGCGTAGTGATCTCCACGTGCCCGCCCGCATGGTTGTGGCGGATGGCGTTGTCGACGAGGTTGGCGACGAGGCTTTCGATCAGTTTCGCGTCGCCGGCGATGGTTGCGGGCGTCAGGTGTTCGATGAGGCCGACGCCTGCCTCTGTCGCTGGGCCGCGGCGCGTGGCAAGCACTTCTTCGACGACGCCGGCGAGGTCGAAGCTGTCCCAGCGGGTGACGCCGCGGTCGCTGGTGGCCAGCGTGAGCAACGCTTCGACGAGCCGCTCCTGGTGTGCGCCCAGGGCGAGGGCTTCCTGGCAGGCCGCGCGCAGGGCGTCGGCGTCGGCGTCCGGGTCGGCCAGGGTGACTTCGAGGAGGGTGCGCAGGCCGGCGAGAGGGGTGCGCAGCTCGTGGGAGGCGTTGGCGACGAAGTGGCGCTGGGCGTCGAAGGAGGCTTGGAGGCGGGCGAACAGGTCGTCGAGGGTGTGGCCGAGCTCGGTCAGCTCGTCCGCGGGCTCGCCGAGGTCGAGGCGCCGGTGGAGGTCGCCGGAAGAGATGGTTCTGGCGGTGGCGGTGATGGCGCGCAGCGGGCGCAGGAACCGGCCCGCGACGAACCAGCCCAGAGCCAGCGCGACGGGAATCAGGACGATCAGCGCGACGGCGGAGCCGGCGAGGAGCTGGGGCAGGCCGATCCCGGGCCCGGTGTGGGTGATCGCGCCCGCTGAGGGGCGGCCCTTGGGGACGGCCGCATCGATGTCGGCGAGCGGGACGGCGACGAGGACGAGCACGAAGAGCCCGGCGGCGTAGAAGCCCGCCGCGTAGGCGAGCGCGAGCCGCGTCTGCAGAGATCTTCTGGCGAGCCGCTGGGAGGTCATGACAGCCCGATGCGGTAGCCGCCTTCACGGATGGTCTCGATCACGGGCGGGTCGCCGAGCTTGGCCCGCAACCGGTGCACGGTGTGCTTGACGGCACTGCTGAACGGATCGGCGGCCTCGTCCCAGACCCGTTCGAGCAGTTCCTCGGCGGAGATGACCAGGCCGGGCCTGGCGAGCAGGCATTCGAGCAGGGCGAACTCCCTGGGGCTCAGCTCAAGACGCCGCCCGGCCCGCGACGCGACACGGCGGGCCGGATCGAGGGTGAGGTCGCCGCAGGCCAGGGTGGGCGGTAGGGGCGGGGTGGCGCGGCGGGCCAGCGCACGGACGCGGGCGACCAGTTCGGCGAACGCGAACGGCTTGGGCAGGTAGTCGTCGGCGCCGAGACCGAGCCCGTCGACGCGGTCCTCGATCGTGCCGGAGGCGGTGAGCATCAGGACGCGGGTCTCACAGCGGCCGTGGGCCAGCCGCCGGCAGATCTCGTCCCCGTGGACGCCGGGCAGGTCGCGGTCGAGGATCACCACGTCGTAGCGGACGGCGGCCAGGCGGCCGAGGGCGGCGGTCCCGTCCAGGACGACGTCCACGGCCATGCCCTCCCGGCGCAGCCCCTTCCCGACGGAGCGGGCGAGGACCTCGAAGTCCTCGACGACGAGAACCCTCACCCCCGCCGCCCGCCGGTCGTCGCGCGGGCGGGGCGGCTGGATCGGCTGCCGGGTCGAGGTGCCATGACTCAACGATGACAGATCCCCGGTCGCAGCCGGGTCGCAGCCGCTGCGACCCGGCTGCGACCGGGTGCCGCGTACAACCGTCGGCATGAGTTCGTCAACGCCGCACCGATCCAGTCAGCGGGACCGCTTCTCTCAGGTGCTGTACGCGGAGTGGGCCAGGTTCCGTGCCGTGCGCGGCTGGGCGCTCGCCATGGCGGCCTCCGTGCTGGTCACCGTGTCGCTCGGACTGCTGATCGCCGGCAGCGCCCGCAGCACCTGCGTGACCGGGAAGGGAGAGGGCCCCTGCCCCGCGCCCCTGGTGGGGCCCGACGGCACGGCGGTCAGGGACAAGTACTACTTCGTGCATCAGCCGCTCCAGGGCAACGGCAGCATCACCGCCCGTGTGTCGGACCTGACCGGGCAGGTGCGGTTGCCGGACGCCGTACCCGGGGTGCGCAACGTCAAGGAGGGCGTGGTGCCGTGGGCGAAGGCGGGGCTGCTGGTCAGGCAGAGCCTCAAGCAGGGCACACCGTACGCGGCCGTCATGCTCACCGGAGCGCACGGCGTACGCATGCAGTACAACTACACCCACGACCTGCCCGGCGGCCCGCACAACGGCCCGCAGTGGCTGCGGCTGACCAGGTCGGGCGACACCATCACCGGCTACGAGTCGGACGAGGGCCAGACGTGGACCGAGGTCGGCACGGTCAAGCTGACCGGGCTGCCGGACACGGTGCAGATCGGGCTGTTCGTCACCTCGCCGGGCGCCCTGTGGGACATGGCGCAAGCCTTCGCCCAGGCCACCGCCACCTTCGACCGGATCACGCTGCGGGGCGCCGACGGTTCGTGGCGCGGCGATGATGTCGGCGTCGTCATGGAGTCCGACGGTGAGACCCCGCATCATCCCGGTGGGGTTGTCGAGTCCGGCGACAAGCTCATCGTGACCGGGGGCGGTGACATCGGGCCCGCTTCGGTGGAGGGCGGCATACGCGCCGACCTCACGCTGATCGGCGGGGCCGTGGGGCTGATCCCGGTGCTCGTGGCGGCGGTCACGTTCTTCAGACGTGGGCTCGACTCCATGGCCGGGCCGCATCCCGTGCGGCGGCTGGCGGCCCAGGCCGCGGTGATCGGCGCGGTCGCGTTCGTGGCGGGGCTGGTGGCCTCGGGGGCCGTGGTTCCTGCCGGACTGGCGCTGTTGCGTGCCCATCAGAACCCGGTTCAGCCGATCACTCTGGGGACCGAGTCGCGGGTGATCGTCGGCTACGCGGCGCTGACCACGGCCGCCGCCGTGCTGGCGCTGAGCCTCGCCGCCTTGGTCAGGCGGGGCATCGTCGCCGTCGGGCTGGGCCTTGCGCTGGTCGTCGTGCCCTACCTGCTGGTGAGCGCGGGCATGGCGCCGTGGCTGCTGGTGATCACCCCTGCCGCGGGGTTCGCGATCACGCAGAGCGTCCCGGCGTTCTCGCATGTGGACGTCGGCCCGTCGCTGATCGAGGGCTATTACCCGCTCCCGCCATGGGCAGGTTTGGGCGTGGCCTTCGGATATGCCGCCCTCGCCCTCGGAGCGGCGATGGCCGTGCACCGCAGGACACCGGGGTCCCGTTCAGCCAACCACCAGGAGAACGCATGAACGGTCTTCCTACGTGTCCTTCTCGTCCCGCCAGCCGCCGGGTTCGGGATGGTAGCCGTAAGCGGCGGCCCGCACCGTGTCCTCGTCCTCCAGCCCGGAACCGATCGTGCCACCCACGGTGGCCAATGAGCTGATGATCCAGGCCAGGGTCAGGTAGTCGGTGAGATCGACCGGCCGCTGCAGGTTCTGTTCCAGCACGGAGGTGTCGATCAGCAGCGCCGCGACGAGTGCCGTTCCGGCGAACAGCACCAGATAGGACACCGCGGCGGCCAGGGTGAGGGTGAGGATCGTACCCAGGTTGAACAGCCGGGCCAGCTCAGCCGGTGTCTCCCGGCCCGGTTTCTCCCACAGGTCGTGCGCGATGATCAGCCAGGTCACCAGCGCGGTCAGTCCGAGAAGCATGATCACGGTGAGGCGGAGCCCGCCGAGCGCGTCACCCATCTCCCAGATGGTGTTGGTGGTGAGCGCGAACGCGGCCGTGGCGAAGGCGCCGGCCAGGAGTTTGGACAGGCCCAGCAGGGCGCGTCCCGGGCGGTTGGCCCGGATCATCCCGGTCAGCAGCCGCACCCGGCCGGCCAGCCGCGAGGCGACGTAGCCCAGGTCGCCGACCTCGGCCCCGCCGACCACCCGGTGAATGGCCGCGACCTGGCCGGTCAGCTCGGCTGGTGCCCGGCCGGTCAGCGGCACCCGTTCCTCGGGCGTGTCGGTGAGCAGCCGTCCCACGAGACCCGGGACGGCGGCGCGGAGCGCTTGCAACTGGCGCAGTCCCAGCGCGGGCAAGGACACCGCCGCGACCCGGCGCCGGGCGGACGTCTGCGCGACCAGCGGCACCCGCTCGGCGTGCAGCGGCAGGTCGGTCAGGCAGATGGCGACGTCCCACCGGGCGTCGGCGCGCCGGCAGGCGAGATCGTCGAGCAGCGCCTCGACGCCGCCGTCGCGGCGCGGAGGCAAGTCACCCCAGCCTGCCCGGACGGTCCACCGCACGTCCGGGTCCACCTGCTCGGCGAGCCGGTCGGCCAGCTCGGCGGCGAGCCGCGTGACCACGTGCGCCGGATAGTCCGGCGGGGTCGCCACGAGCCCGACGACGACCTCCGGCCGATGCTGCTCACTGATGGCCATGGGCGCTCCTCGCCGGTAGCCGAGCGGAATCCCGGCAGTGACTACCCACCGCGAAGCGACACATGCGAGATGTATCGGGCCATGGGTTGCCTGTGGGGCCGTTGATCCGGCGGCACGACCAGGATGTATGTAACGGTTAGTGCTCGTCAAGCCGCGTTTGAGAAGTTTTCTGGGGGTATCGGGCTGGGGGGCCGCCCTGGGGGAGGGAGGCATCTGCGACGGGGAGATCGTCATGAAGGCAGTGGTGTACGAGGGGCCACGGCAGGTCAGCGTCAAGGACGTGCCGGACGCGCGGATCGAGCGGCCGACCGACGTCCTGGTACGGATCACGTCCGCGAACATCTGCGGCTCTGACCTGCACATGTACGAGGGACGGACCGACTTCGAGCCCGGCCGCTGGTTCGGGCACGAGAACCTGGGCCAGGTCGTCGAGGTCGGCACGGGGGTCGACAAGGTCCAGGTGGGCGACTGGGTCGTCCTGCCGTTCAACATCGCCTGCGGGCACTGCAAGAACTGCGAACGCCAGCTCACGAACTACTGCCTGACCGCCCAGCCGGAGCCGAACATGGCCGGCGCCGCCTACGGCTTCGCCGACATGGGCCCGTACGGCGGCGGACAGGCCGAGCTGCTGCGCGTGCCCTGGGGCGACTTCAACTGCCTGCGGCTGGGCGAGGACGCCGAGCAGCGCCAGAGCGACTACGTGATGCTCGCCGACATCTTCCCGACCGGGTACCACGCCACCGAGATGGCCGGCGTGCGGCCCGGCGACCAGACGGTCATCTACGGCGCGGGCCCGGTCGGGCTGATGGCCGCCCTCTCGGCGACCATCCGTGGGGCGAGCAAGGTGATGGTCGTCGACCGGCACCCCGACCGGCTGCGGCTGGCCGAGTCGATCGGCGCGATCGCCATCGACGACTCGAAGGTCGACCCGGTACAGGCCGTGCTGGAGCAGACGATGGGGCTGGGCGCGGACAACGGCTGCGAGTGCGTCGGCTATCAGGCGCACACGCCCGACGGCCAGGAGCAGCCCAACCTGACGATGAACCGGCTGGTCGCCTCGGTGCGCTTCACCGGAACGATCGGCTGCGTCGGCGTCTTCGTGCCCCAGGACCCCGGAGCCGGCGACGAGCTGGCCAAGCAGGGCAAACTCGCCTTCGACTACGGCATGTTCTGGTTCAAGGGCCAGCAGATCGGCAGCGGCCAGGCCCCGGTCAAGAAGTACAACCGGCAGTTGCGCGACCTGATCGCCGCGGGCAAGGCGGAACCGTCCTTCATCGTCAGCCACGAGCTGTCCCTCGACCGCGCGCCGGAGGCCTACGAGCACTTCGACAAGCGGGACGACGGCTGGACGAAGGTCGTCCTGCACCCGGCGATGGCGGGGGCGGGTGCCTGACATGGCCGGAGAGCTGAGCGGACGCCGGATCGCCATCCTCGCGGCCGACGGGGTGGAGCGGGTGGAGCTGGAGCGGCCGCGGCAGGCGCTGGACGACGCCGGCGCCCGCACCGTCGTGGTCTCCATCAGCGGCGGCGAGATCCAGGCGCGTGACAACGACCTCGAAGACGCCGGCACCTTCCCGGTGGACCGGCTGGTCGGCGAGGTGTCGGTCGACGACTACGAGGCGCTGCTCCTGCCGGGCGGGACGGTGAACCCGGACAAGTTGCGGATGGAACCCGCCGCGGTGCGCTTCGTCCGGGACTTCGTCCAGTCGGGCAAGCCGGTCGCCTCGATCTGCCACGGCCCGTGGAACTTCGTCGAGGCCGACGTCGCGCGGGGCCGCCGGTTGACCTCGTGGCCGAGCGTGCGCACCGACCTGCGCAACGCCGGGGCCGAGGTGGTCGACGAGCCGGTCGTCACCGACGGCAACATCACCACGAGCCGGTCGCCCGACGACCTGCCTGCCTTCTGCGAGCGCATCGTGCGGGAGTTCGCCAAAGGCCCGCAGGCCGGCGCCGGCGCACCCCGGGCCTGACCCCGCAGCCGGCCATCCAGGCGACGCGCGCCTTTTATCCCTGTGTCATCCGTTTTGTCGGGGGCAAGGGACGGAGGCCGCGGGGGCCGCCTGCGGCGTACGCACGTACCACCGCAACCTGCGTTAGGACACATGATGACCGACAGATTCGCCCGTGCACTCGGGTGGACCAGCCTCGCACTCGGCGCGGCGCAACTGGCGGCGCCACGGGCCGTGACCCGCCTGTGCGGCGTCGACGACGCGCCCGGGGCCACGACCGTCGCCAGGCTCGTCGGCGGGCGCGAACTCCTGCACGCCGCCCTGCTGCTCGGCGCCAGGAACCCCGCCCAGTGGGCGTGGACCAGGGTCGCCGGCGACACGATGGACCTCGGCGTCCTCGGCAGGGCCGCCGCCAACCGCACCGGCGCCCGCCGCACCCGCGCGCTGGCCGCGCTCGCCGCCGTCGCCGGGATCACCGCCCTGGACGCCGCCTGTGCCCGGCGCGGCACCGCCAAGGCCAAGGGCCCGTTGCAGGTGCGCGCCTCCATCACGATCAACAAGCCGCGCGAGGAGGTCTACCGCTTCTGGCGCGAGCTGGAGAACCTGCCCTCCTTCATGGTCCACCTGGACTCGGTGCGCGCCATCGACCAGCGCCGCTCCCGCTGGAAGGCCAGGGGCCCGATCGTCGACCTGGAGTGGGAGGCCGAGATCATCGACGACCAGGCCGGCGACCTGATCGCCTGGCGGTCCGTGCCCGGCACCGGCGTCTCCACCGCCGGCCTGGTCGGCTTCACCGACGGCCCCGGCGGGCGCGGCACCGTCGTGGACGTCTCACTGGAGTACGGCGCACCCGGCCGCCGGCTCGCCGCCGCCGTCGCCCGGATGGTGGGCGAGCACCCCGAGCAGCAGGTCCGCGACGACCTGCGCCGCTTCAAGCAGGTCATGGAGACCGGCGAGGTGGTCCGCTCCGAGGGCAGCCCCGAGGGCCACCGCGCCCTGCGCCAGCTCCACCAGCGTCCCGCACAACCGATCGGAGGACGGGCATGAAGGCCAACGTGTGGACCGGCCGCAACCGCCTGGAGATCCAGGACGTCCCGGACCCGCGGATACTCAACGCCCGCGACGCGATCGTCCGCGTCACCTCCACCGCGATCTGCGGCTCCGACCTGCACCTCGTGGACGGCTACATCCCGACCGTCAAGAAGGGCGACATCCTCGGCCACGAGTTCATGGGCGAGGTCGTCGAGCTCGGCCCCGGCGTGCGCAACCTGCGCCTCGGCGATCGCGTCGTGGTGCCCTTCCCGATCGCCTGCGGCGCCTGCTTCGCCTGCCAGGACGGCCTGTACTCGGTGTGCGAGAACTCCAACCCCAACGCCGGGATGGCCGAGAAGCTGATGGGCCACGCGCCCGCCGGCATCTTCGGCTACTCCCACATGCTGGGCGGCTTCCCCGGCGGGCAGGCCGAGTACGCGCGCGTCCCGTTCGCCGACGTCGGCCCCGTCAAGGTCGAGGACGACCTGCCGGACGAGAAGGTGCTGTTCCTGTCCGACATCTTCCCCACCGGTTTCATGGGCGCGGAGATGTGCGACATCAAGCCGGGCCAGACGATCGCCATCTGGGGCGCGGGGCCGGTCGGGCAGTTCGCCGCGGCCAGCGCGTTCCTGCTCGGCGCCGACCGGGTCATCGTCATCGACCGCTTCCCGTACCGGCTGCGGCGGGTTCTGCGCACCGGCGCCGAGGTCCTCAACTACGAGGAGGTGAACGTGCTGGAGGCGCTGCGCGACATGACCGGCGGGCGCGGCCCGGACGCCTGCATCGACGCCGTCGGCATGGAGGCCCACCACCCGACCCCGGCCATGTACGCCTACGACCGCACCAAGCAGGCCGCCCGGATGGAGACCGAACGCCCCTACGTGCTGCGCGAGGCCATCATGGCCTGCCGCAACGGCGGCGTGGTGTCCGTCATCGGGGTCTACGGCGGATTCGTCGACAAGTTCCCGATGGGCACCGTCATGAACCGGTCGCTGACCATCCGTACCGGCCAGTGCCACGTGCAGCGCTACACCGAGCCGCTGCTGCAGCGGATCCGGGCGGGCGAGATCGACCCGAGCTTCGTCATCTCGCACCGGATGCCGCTCAGTGAGGCGCCGCGCGGGTTCGAGCTGTTCAAGCAGAAGCAGGACGAGTGCAACAAGGTGGTTCTCACTCCGTAGCGCGTGCCTTCGCGGTGGGCGGCACGGCCGGCGATCACCATCCGCCGTCGAAGAAGGCCAGGAGCGCCGGCGCCGGGTCCGCCACGTTGGTCATGTTCGCCACCACGACCACGAACATGATCAGCGACGACATCGCCGCGAGCACGCCGAACGACCTCAGCACGCGCCTCGTCCGCCTGTCGGGCGACCCGGTTCTGGCGGACGCCGTCCACAACACGACGCTCACGCCGGTGAGCACGACCGCCACGACGAAACCCGTCACGACCAGCGTCAGGTGGTACAGCGCATAGTCGCTGATCATCACTTCGAGAGCGGGCGGGGTCCGGTGACCCGCGCCCGCGGGCTCGGCCAGCCCCTGTCTGACCTGGTGGATCGTGTCGGCGAGCGCTCCGTCGGAGGCGCCGGCCGGCAGCAGCGACAGCAGCGAGGCGAAGGGCGCGACCGCGCCCTGCACGTTGGCCACCACCACCAACAGCGAGAACAGCGCGGGGATCGTGACCAGCACGCCGGTGGACGCGAGGGCGGCCCTCCTGACCGCCCCGAGAGCGCCGGACCTCAGGAACGCCTTCCAGAGGAGAACGCCGAGCGCGACGAGCACGATCAGCAGGATCGCGGCGATCACGGCCTTGGCCACGTGGTAACGGGACCAGTAGTCGACGACCCTGTTCAAGCTCGGGGGGAGATCCCGGTTGCCGGACCTCCAGTACTCGACGAACGCCTTGCCGAGGGTCTGGACGAGGCTGCGCTGATCGGCGAAACCGCCGTCCGGCCTGCTCGCCGCCAGCGTGCGCGGGGCGACGACGAAGGCCGCGGCGAGGAGCACGGCGAGCACAGCGAGTGCGCGGGCGGGGACGCCGGGGCCCGAGCGCGACGACGCCGAGCCAGGCCACCTGGCCGGCGGTGACGCCAGGATTCTTCTCACACCTGTAGTTCGACGGCTGGATGCGCCTGGATGGCGGTCCCGGATTCACAGGACTCTGCGGACGCCCGGCAGCCGCCGGATCGGGCCCGCCAGCGCGAAGCAGGCCGTCAGCGTCACCACGGCCACCAGCGCGAACTTCGCCGATGTCGGCCACGCCAGGCCGCCGAGCGCGAGACCGGCCAGGGTCACCACGAACGCGTGGATCACGTACACGGTGAACGCGTGCGCGGACAGGTAGCGGCCCAGCGGCCCCTGGCCGTCCAGCCTGCGGCGGAAGAGGGCGAGCAGCGCGATCACGGCGCCGACCGCGAACGCCGAGTCCCACAGCGCGAAGAACAGGGAGCTCAGGGTGCCGCGCCCCATCCACGCCTCCAGCCCGCCGGCCAGCGCGAGCGGCAGGAACACCACGCTGGCCACGGCGGCCAGGGCGAACCCGGCCCAGCCAGCGCGCGGGGTGATCGTGTGGAACCAGCCGCGCCGGTAGGCCACGGCGCCGGCGACGAACAAGCCGACGTACTGGGGGAGGTAAGCGACGCTCGGGAAGTCGATGATCGGCACCCAGGTGCCCGACGGGAGCACGATCCGCAACGCGTACGTCACCGCGGCCAGCGCCGCCACGAAGCCGAGCACCACGGGGAACGTGAGCGGCCGGGCGGCCCGCTCGCGCGGCGCGCGCCGGGCGGCGGCCACGCGGAAGGCGGCGTAGCAGACGTCGAAGACGAGCAGCGCGAGCACGAACCACAGCGGCCCTGTGCCGATCGTGTCCAGGTAGGCCGCCACAGGAGAGCCGTCAGGGAAGGAACCGGCGTGCAGCAACGGGCTGAGCACGAAGTAGAATACGACCAGCGGGATCCCCAGGCGGATCAGCCGGTCGCGCAGGAACGCGCCGGGCCCCTTGCGGTCGTAGGAGCCGGGCGTGAAGTAGCCGGACAGCAGGAAGAACGCGCCCATGAACCACGCCTGGTTCACCACCACGAAGATCGACAGGACGGCTCCTGCCGCCGCGCTGGTCGGCGGCTCGATGTAGTACCACAGCGGCAGCCCGCTGTACATGACGGCGACGTGGTGCAGCACCACCAGCGAGGTCAGCAGGATCCGCAGGTTGTCGGCGAACCACAGCCGCTGCGGGGACGCACCGCCCCGTGCGGGTGGCGCGGGGCGGGGATCGGTTCTCATGGCGCGCTCCGTTCTCGAGTCGTCGGGTGTGATCCCGAGGCTAGAGAGAGCGGAGACGAGCCGGTATGCACCTGAACGCCGAGAAGGGGGTGGACCTAGGCACACCCCCTTCCGGGTCACCGCTGCTTGCCGTAGACGCTGACCTCCGACAGGTGGAACGACAGGTTGGCGCTGTTGTGGGTGCCCATCACCCGCACGTAGCGGGCGGCGGCCTCCATGGTCATCGTGTCGCCCGCGTCGGTGGCGGGCTGGGGACCTCGCCGGCCGCCGATGGTGTACCAGGTGGTGCCGTTCAGGCTGCCCTCCAGCCGGTACTCGTAGTAACGCTCCCCCGAGACGTAGGTGCGCACGTTGACCCGGGAGAGGTCGTTGACCGCCCCGAGGTCCACCTGCCACCAGGTGCTGCCCCAGTCCATCTGGCCGGCGAAGTACGGGGAGTTGGCCCGGTCGCCGTCGTTGGCGTGTTCAGGGTCGCGGTTGGTCTCCCAGCTCAGCGCCTTGACCGGCTTGTTCAGGCTGCGCAGGGTGTCCGCGGCGGCGTCGCGCGCGGTGGAGGGGGCCGCCACGGGGTCGGTCAGCACCGCGATCGCCTCCTGGCCGGTGTGGCGGTTGGCGGCGCTGACGAAGAGGCCGGCGTCGAGGGTGGCCTCCGCGCCCGGGACGCGCGCGGACCCCACCACCGACCAGTTCTTGCCGTCGGTGCTGCAGGAGCCGGTGAGCCGGTCGCCCGACTTGCCGATGCGAACCCGTACGGGCGGCGCGAACCCGCCCATCTCGCGATAGGAGTCGAGCTGCCCGTCGCTGTTGGAGTCCCAGCCGAAGACGCAGCCGCGGCCCGGGGTGACGGCGATGTTCGCGTAGCCGGCGGACCCGGTGGCGGCCAGGTCGTTGCTCACCACCAGCCCGGCCCGGGTCCAGTCGGCCGCGCCGTCCTGCCGCTGCACGGTGCTCGTGAGCTGCCGGCCGGCGGCCAGGGCGTCCTTGCGGTAGGCGGTGGCCAGCTCATTGGTCGCCCGCCACAGGTCCGCGCCGCCCGCGGCGATCGCGACCCCGCCGGTGACGGGCGCGAACTCGGCCGGCGCGCTGGCCATGGTCCGGTACGAGGCGGGGGCGGCACCGCCGATCAGCAGGTGCGTCACGGCCTTCTCCGGGAGGGCGTCCGGCCCCCAGGTGGCGGTGGCGGTCAGCGCCGGGGTCTGGCCGGGGGCGGCGTCGACGGGGGCGGTCACCGTCCAGGACGCGGTGAACGTCCCGCCGGCGGCCACCTGATCGGCGCCGGTCGGAGAGGCCGGCTGCACCTGGTAGCCGGCCGGGGCGTCGAGCCGGAGCGCGACCTGCCCGGCGGGACGCAGCGTGTTGCCGTTGGTGAAGGCAGCGGTGACGCGCACCGTGCCGCCCGGCTTGACGCCCTTGCGGTCGGCGCCGACGCTCACCGAGCCGTACGGCAGCGCGGCCACCTGGCCCGCCTCGGCGTAGGCGTCGCCGCTCGGCTCGGCGGCCAGGTCGGTGCCCGCCTTGGCCCAGTCCTGGGCGACGGCCTGCCAGTCGATCGGCGCGGGGTACTCCTTGCCGGCGCGCAGCGCGGTCGCCAGGCTCGCGAAGAACAGCTCCCACCGCTTGGCGTAGTACTGCCCCACCAGGCCGTTCATCTCCCGGCGGGCGTAGTCCTGCAGATCGGTGCCGGTGGCCCAGAGCGTGACCAGCGACTTCAGGTTGTAGTCCAGGGTCGCCGCCTCGGCCGGGGTGGCGGCCTGCCGGCGGGCCTCGGCCTGCCAGGCGCCGAGCAGGAAGTTCTCGTCGGTGCCGAGCAGCCGGTCCAGCCGGCGCGTCCAGTCCAGCCACTGGGCGGTGAGGGTCTCGAAACGGTCGAGGTCCCGGCTGCGGTAGGCGGCGCGGATCTTGGGCAGCAGCAGCCGGCTGTGGTTGGCCAGCACCTGCCGGGCGACGTCGACCAGGTCGTAGCGGTAGGCGCCGGACTGGCGCAGCCCCTCGCCGACCTGGAGCAGCTCGTCGAGCGCCCGGTCGAAGGCGGCGATGTCGTACGGCAGCGGGTAGCCGGTGTTCGACAGGCCGGGCTCGTCGTCGTACAGGCCGGTCACGTGCCGGCTGTCGGCGGCGGCGGGCCAGGTGTAGACGGTGTCGAGCAGGATGCGCCAGGCCGCCTTCGCGTGCGGGTCGTCGCCCCCGTACCGGGCGGTGGCGTAGCCGTCGAACCAGGCGGGCAGGTCGGCGGGGCCGTCCTGCCAGGGCAGGTCGGCGAAGAAGGCGACGGCGGCCGGGTTGTTGTCGATGGCCTCGGGCATCAGCGCGATGCCGTTCATCGCCGTGCCGGGCTTGGCGCGCCAGGCGTGGAACTTCTCGTTCCAGACCGTCAGCCGGGCGCCGAGGTTGAAGTGGCCGCCGAAGTTCCAGATCGTGCCGAACGCGTAGCCGGTGCCGAGGAAGTCCTTGTCCCGGTCGGTGATGCCGGGCTCCTCGCTGATGCCGTCCACGATGAACATCTTGCTGCGGTCGATGGCCTGCAGCGTCGCGGGAAGCGGGTTCTTCTGCCAGCCCAGGATCGTCCACAGCGCCTTGGGGTGGGCGGTGTTCAGCGCCCGCTGCACCGCCTGCGAGGCGCGCGCGACGTCGACCGTGCCCGCCGTGCCGCCCTCGTGCAGCAGGTCCATCTTGTACATGGTGCTCGCGCCGAACAGCTCGTTCTGCACCTGGTAGAAGCGGGCCGCGACGCGGGTGAACAGGGCGTTCGTCGGGTCGAGCCAGTGGGGGCGCGGCAGCCGGTTCCAGGTGCCCTGCGCGACCGTGTTGGCCGTGGGGTTGCGGGACTTGAAGTCGGCCGGCACGGTGCCGAAGTAGCCGGGCAGCACCGGGGTCATCCCGAGCTCGCGCAGCCGGTCGGTCATCTTGCGGCCGAGCTCGGCCCGCCGGTCGATGAGCTGCTGGGAGATGGGGCCGTCGGTGCAGCACATGTTCTGCAGCAGCCACCACGCCTGGTGGCCCGGCTGCGGGATCCACGCGCGCATCTCCTGCTCCGAATAGCCGAACTGGGTGAAGGTGCGCTGGTAGACGGCCTCCTGGCCCTCGTACACGAGCACCTCGTTGATGCCGTGCAGCGCCAGGACGTCGATCCGCCGCTGCCACTCCTCCCAGCTCAGGTACGGTCCCGCGTAGCCCTGATTGGTGTCGTTGAGCGCGAAGCGATGCTCCACGGAGGAGTCCTCGGCGATGGGCGCTGCGGGGAGCGGAAGCCGCTCCGGCAGGTTCGTCTGGGAGCCGTTGATGGAGACGTCGGCGTGCGCCACGTGGCGCAGGTAGTAGCCGAAGCCGGTGAGCTGGACGGCGGGCGTCGTGCCGGCGACGACGAGCCCGCCGCCCTCCGCCGACACCTCGAACCTGTCCGGGCCCGTGCCCCTGTCGATCGTGCGCAGGGTGACCTGCTGGGCCCGCGACGCCCCGATCAGCCGTTCGAGCGCCTGCGCGGCCGGCGACTCCGCGCCGGCGCCGGCGGCTGCTGTGGCGGCGGGCATCGGGACGAGGGACGTGGCGAGCAGCGCGAGCAGGGCGGCGACGGCCGCCAGGGGCCAGGGTAAGGCGGTGGCGGGGCGGGAAGTGGTCATGGGGCGAGCGACCTCCGAGCCGGTGAGCAGATGTCGATCATGCGACCAGTGTGATCGACAACGGAGGGCTCGACACCCTTTGGACCCTTTTCGTCACGAGGCGGTGGGCGCCCGGCCTGTCAGCGAGGATCACGGAAAGCGGTGTCACCGGCGAGATGGTCTTGCAGTTCGGCGTGCCGGAACTGGTAGATCGGGCCCACCGCGCGCAGCAGCCCGAGCCGGTGGGCGTCATCGAGGAAGGACATCAGCGCGCGGGGAAGGTGACCGGCCAGCGCGAGGCGGGTGGTGGCGATCAGGTAGGCCATCCAGGCGTGGTGCCGCCCGGCCGCGAGCCCGGCGGTGACGCCGAAGGTGAGCGCGTAGGACGTTCCGACGGCCAGCCCGAAGGCGGGGGTGTCGGTGAGACCGGCGGCCAGCCCGCCCGCCAGGCCGCCGGTCAAGGCGGCGGTGGAGCCGACGGTGGCGGCGCGCACGAGGTTGAGCGTGCGGTCCGCCCGCCAGCTCGCCAGGGGAGTGCCGGCCCTCCCGTCGCGGGACGGGGGCTGCTCGACGTCCGGCTGCCCGGGCAGTCCGACACGGCGGCCGTTCACCACCCGCCCGCCTCCGCCGGCACCTGCCCGCATCACGCCGGCCAGGACCAGACCGAGCCCCGGGCTTCTGACCTGTGCTGTCGCTGACGGCCGGGTGGTGGTGGCCGGGCGTGCCGGGGCCGAACGCCTCCGCACGCCCGGCGGCCCCTTCGATTCCACCAGCCCGTGATCGCCAAGACTCCTAAAGTGGATCAGATGCCCCCCGCCTTCCGTCGTTACGTCGCCGCCGACGGCTTCAGCCAGTTCGGCACCCAGGTCACGCGCGTGGCCCTCCCGCTGGTCGCGTTGCTGGTGCTCGACGCGGGCCCGCTGGAGCTCGGGCTGCTCGGCGCGGCCGAGATGATCGGCTTCCTCCTGTTCGGGCTGCCCGCCGGCGTGTGGGTGGACCGGTTGCGCAGGAAGCCCATCCTGGTGACGGCCGACCTGCTGCGCGCGGTGTCCCTGGCCTCCGTCCCGATCGCCGCGCTGTTCGACGCGCTCACGCTGGCGCAGCTCTACGCGGTCGCCGTGATCGTCAGCATCGGCACGGCCTTCTTCGACGTCGCCCACCTGAGCTTCCTGCCCTCCATCGTGACCAAGGAGCAACTGCCCAAGGGCATGGGAACCCTGGAGTCCGTGCGCAGCCTCTCCGTGCTCTTCGGCCCGGGATTCGGCGGCTGGCTCGTGCAGGTGCTCACGGCGCCCATCGCCATCGTGGTCGACGCGGTCAGTTACCTGATCTCCGCCACCCTGCTGGCGACCGTCAAGGCCGAGGAGACCCCCTCCGGGGGGCGCGTGAGCCTGATGGAGGGCCTGCGCTACGTGCTCGGCCACCCCATCCTGCGGCTGATCGGCCTCGCCGGCGCCATGAACATGTTCTTCAACGGCATCTGGGCCATCGTCCGGCCGTTGTACCTGGTCGACGAGCTGGGCGTGAGCGCGGCGGGCTACGGCCTGATGATCTCGGGCGCGGGGGCGGGCGGCCTGCTCGGCGCGCTGCTCGCGTCACGCGTGATCGACCGCTTCGGTCACGGCCCCACGATGTACGGCGCAGCCGCCCTCATGCTGCCGCTCTTCGTGCTCGTCGCCTTCACCGGACCCGGCTGGCGGCTCGCCCTGTACCCGATCGGCATGGGGCTCATCTTCCTGGTCGCGGTCATGCACAACGTCGCCCAGGGCAGTTACCGCCAGGCGATCTGCCCTGAGGCCCTGCGCGGCAGGATGAACGCCTGCCTCCGCTTCCTCATGTGGGGTTCGCTGCCGCTCGGCGGTGTCGTCGGCGGGCTGCTGGGCGAGGTCGTCACCGTTCACCAGCTCCTGTGGATCGCCTGCCTCGGCACCGCGGCGGCCCACCTGCCCTTCGTGCTGGCTCCCGCCGTACGAAAGCTCAAGATCACGGACGCCGACGCCAAGCAGGACAGCCGCGCGTAGGCCGTCGGGGGTGCCGACGTCGTCGGTGATCGACGGCCCCTCTCGGGGCTCCGGCCTAGGATCGCTGCCTATGAACGACTACAAAGGTGTCAGCTACGCGCAGATCCCCGGTTTCCGACCGCTGTTGCTGGACCTTCGCGTGCCCTCCGGTGAGGGACCGTTTCCGCTGGTGGTGTGGATCCACGGCGGCGCCTTCCTCTTCGGCGACCGGAGGTTCCTCCCCGAGACCGTGCCACCGGATTCGGTGTTCGACGCGCTCATCGAGGCGGAGATCGCGGTGGCCACCATCGACTACAGGCTCTCGGGCGAGGCGCTGTTCCCCGCCCAGCTCGACGACGTCAGGGCGGCATTGACCTACCTGCGAGCCTCCGCCGGGGACTTCGATCTGGATGCCGGCCGCATCGGCCTGTGGGGTGAGTCCGCGGGCGGCCACCTCGCGGCGCTGGCCGGGCTCACCGACGGCGCGATCTCCGCCGTGGTCGCCTGGTACCCGCTCACCGACCTCAGCGTCCTCGACCCGCACAACCCCGAAACGCCGATGGCGAGACTGATCGGCGGGCCGCCCGCCGAGTCGCCCGCACTCGCCGCGCAGGCCAGCCCCGTCAGCCACGTCCGGGCCGGCGCGCCACCCTTCCTGCTCATTCACGGCACCGCCGACGAGCAGCTTCCGCACAGCCAGAGCGAGACGTTGCACAAGCTGCTGCTGGCGGCGGGCGCGAGCTCGACGTTCCTGCCGGTCGAGGGGGCCGGGCACACGTTCACGGGCCACGACGACATGGCGGACCTCATCGCCGTCTCCGTGGCATTCCTCGCGCAGGCCTGACGGCGCACCGGCCCGCCGGCAGGACTTCCCGCGAACCCGGGCGACGCTGTTCCTCCGTGCCGGGTCACCGTCCCGGACGTACACCTTCACAGGAGCCGCGCCACCGGGGTTCGGGCGGGTGCCGGTGCTCGCGCCGAGGCCCGGCCTGGGGTGGTCGCGGCGATGCGAGGCCGACGCGCCCGGTTGCGTGGCATTTGCCCTGCTAATGACCTTAGCGTCGTATTAGGGCTGGTCTCGGGGGCAGTGAGGGGTGGGGGAACAGCGAGGGGGCATGTCCATGAACGGATGGACCTTCGAGGGGCAGCCGGGGGCACTGGGGGAGACGGTCACGCTGGTCGAGGGCGGTTCGTTCTGCCTGTGCCAGCGCGGCGGCGACATCGTGCCGGGCGGCGCGCTGGGGGTCTACCACGCCGACACCCGGCTGCTGTCGGGGTGGGTGTTGCGGATCGACGACCGTCCGGTGGAACCGCTGGAGATGGTCTCCTCCGCGCCGTACCACGCCACGTTCGTGGGCAAGGCCGCGCCGCGGTCGAACGGGGTGGAGAGCACGCTGCTGGTCGTGCGCGAACGGTACGTGGGCGGCGGGCTCCGCGAGGACCTGGTGCTGCGCAACATGTCGAGGGAGCCGGCCGGCTGCGTGGTGAGCGTCCACGTCGCCTCGGACGTGGCCGACCTGTTCGAGGTGAAGGCCGAGCGGATCCAGCAGGCCGGCGACGTGGAGATGCGGCCGGGGGAGTCGGAGCTGACCGTGTTCTCGGAGTCCCGCTCGCGCGGGGCCAGGATCGGCGTCGAGCTGGCCGGCACGCCCGTGGTGGTCACGCCCGGCCTGCTCACCTTCAACCTGGTGATCGGGCCGCGCGCCGAGTGGCGGGCGACGGTCGTGGTCAACCCCATCGTGGAGGGCGTGGAGTCGTCGGCGTGGTTTCCGGCCGAGCACTCCATCGAACACGCGGAACCGGCCCGGCGCCTCGCCGACTGGACGCGTAACAGCCCCGGGTTGAAGAGCACGAACCCCGACGTCGTCCACGTCCTGCGGCAGTCGCGCGAGGACCTCGGCAGCCTGCGGCTGTTCGACAGGGAGCATCCGGACGAGCCGCCCGCCATCGCCGCCGGCGCGCCCTGGTTCATGACGCTGTTCGGCCGCGACTCGCTGCTGACCTCGTGGATGGCGCTGCCGCTGGACCAGTCGATGGCGCTCGGCACGCTGCGCCGCCTGGCCCGGCTGCAGGGCACGAAGACCGACCCGCTCTCCGAGGAGGAGCCCGGGAAGATCATGCACGAGCTGCGCTACGGCCCGCATGACGGCGCCTCCCCCTACGGCGGCCAGGCTTACTACGGCTCGGTGGACGCGACCCCGCTCTTCGTCATGCTGCTCGGCGAGCTGCGCCGCTGGGGCCTGCACGACGAGGCGATCGAGGAACTGCTGCCGCACGCCGACGCCGCCGTGACCTGGATGGAGGAGTACGGCGGGCCCGACGGCCTGCTCTGGTACCGGCGGAAGACCGAGCGTGGGTTGTTCAACCAGGGCTGGAAGGACTCATGGGACGGCGTCAACTTCCGCGACGGCGCCATCGCCCAGCCGCCGATCGCCCTGGCCGAGGCCCAGGGCTACGCCTACGCCGCCTACCTGGCCCGCGCCCACCTGGCGCACGAGCGCGGCGACGACCAGACCGAACGACATTGCGTGCGCCGGGCCGGCGAGTTGCGGCAGACGTTCGACGAGCGCTTCTGGCTGCCGGAACACGGCTACTACGCGATGGGGCTGGACGGCGAGGGCCGGCCCATCGACGGCCTCGGCACGAACATGGGCCACTGCCTGTGGAGCGGCATCGTGGCGGAGGACAAGGCGTCCAGGGTCGCGGCGCACCTGCTGTCGCCGGAGATGTTCACCGGTTACGGGGTGCGCACCCTGGCCTCCTCCATGGGCGCCTACAACCCGATGAGCTACCACAACGGCTCGATCTGGCCGCACGACAACGCGATCGTCGCCGCCGGGCTGATGCGCTACGGCTTCATGGAGGAGGCCCAGCGGATCGCGGTGGGGCTGCTGCGGGCCGCGCGGGGGTTCGGCTGGCGGCTGCCCGAGCTGTTCTGCGGCTTCGACGAGAGCGAGTTCCCGCGGCCCATCCCGTACCCGACCTCCTGCTCGCCGCAGGCGTGGGCGGCCGCGGCCCCGATCCACCTGCTGCGCACGCTGCTGCGGCTGGACGTGTGGGAGCCGTACGGCAAGTTCTGGGTCGCGCCCGCGCTCCCCGCGGGGTTCGGCGAGCTCACGATCGTCGACCTGCCCGTGGCCGGCGGCCGGGTCACCATCAGGGTCCGCGACGACGGCAGCCCACCGCTGGTGTCGGGGCTGCCGGAGCGCGTCGAGCTGCTCACCGAGCCGCGCCCGCCGGTGGACGGCGCCTGCCGCTCCGACTTCACCGGGCGGACGGAAGGGCTGACGGCGCCATGAGCACGGACACCACGAGCGGCCTGCGCGTCGTGATGGTCGCCCCGCCCTGGGGAACCATCCCGCCACGCGCGTACGGCGGGATCGAGGAGATGGTCGCCGGCCTCATCGACGGCCTCGACCGGCGCGGCCACGAAGTGACGCTGATCGGCGCGGGCACCGCCACGGAGGCGGCGGCGGCCTTCATGAGCACCTATGGCCACGCGCCCGTCGAGCGGATCGGCCAGTCGCTCCCCGAGGTGCTGCACGCCGCCCGCGCCTGGTGCCTGCTCGCCGGCCTGGAGGCCGACATCGTGCACGACCACTCCCTGGCGGGCCCGCTGACCGCCGCCGGACGCGCCCAGCCGACGGTCGTCACCTGCCACGGCCCCACCCACGGTGAGCTGGGAGACTACTACCGGAAGCTGGGCGAGGACATCTCCCTGGTGGCCATCTCCGAGTCGCAGCGCAAGCAGGCGCCCGACCTCAACTGGGCCGGCACCGTGCACAACGCGCTCGACGCCGCCTCCTTCCCCTACCGGGACCACAAGGAGGACTGGGTGCTCTGGCTGGGCAGGTTCGACGCCTGCAAGGGCGCGCACCTGGCCATCGACGCCGCGCGCGCAGCCGGGCGGCGCATCGTGCTGGCCGGCAAGCTCGCCGAGCCCTCCGAGCACGTCTGCTTCGAGGAGCAGGTCAAGCCGAAGCTCGGCGAGGACGCCGTCTACGTAGGCGAGGCCGACGCCGCCCGCAAGCGCGAGCTGCTCGCCGCCGCCCGCTGCCTGGTCTTCCCCGTGCAGTGGGAGGAGCCGTTCGGCATGGTCGTGATCGAGGCGATGGCCTGCGGCACGCCCGTCGTCGCGCTCGGCATGGGCGCCGTGCCCGAGATCGTGGTGGACGGCCGCACGGGCTTCGTCGTCCAGACGGTCGCCGAGCTGCCCGGAGCCATCCAGGCCGCCGGGCGGCTCAACCCGCTCGCCTGCCGCAGGCACGTGGAGCAGTACTTCGGCGTCTCGGCGATGGCGGGCGCGTACGAGGGGGTGTATCGGCAGGTGCTGGCCGAACGCGGGTGAGCCAGGGCAGGGCTCACTCACAAGCTCGCCGCGCGCGGCATCGGCCCGCTCAGGGCCGGGCGCTGATGCGAGCCCTTCAGCCCAGACGAAGGAGAGCGGACGCCGCCTCGACGCTCGCGACGACGTCAAGACGGCCCCATCGGACAGGCCAGGAGAAGCGGCGGCCGACGGTCCAGGCCAGGACGGCGTCGAGGTCGTCCGGGGAGTCCATGCGGTCCTCGTCGGCGACCACCAGGGCCGCGGCGGGACCGACGGCGGGGTCGGCGATGGCGCACCACGAGGAGTCCGTCAGAGGGAAGGCGTCGGACCGGAACATCCCGTGCAGGGTCGCGTGCTCGTCGTCGAGCGGACTCCGTTCACTGTCGAAGTGCCGGCCGAAGACGAAGTCGCCCAGCACGGCACCGGTGAAGGCGCCGACGAAGCGGAGCGTCCGCGCGCCGATGAGCGCGAGCACCCCGTCCGCGCCCCACAGCACCGCCTGCGTCCCGTCCGGCGCCTCGATCGATCCGACCCGGGCCGGTTCGTCTCCCAGCGACCACACCTCCGCCCGCCCGTCCGCGGTCAGGCACGCGGCGAAGTCCCCGGTGCTCTCCCAGGCCCAGGGGCGTGCCTGGCCGTCGTAGAAGTGCTGGCCGATGCGCTTGGCGGTGGCGATGGGCAGGTGGTACCGGTGGCGCCCGTGCGCGTCGTGAACGTCGACACCGCCGCCGTCCTCCACCACGACCGCCAGCCGGGCCTCGGACCCGCGCATGCCCCAGTGCAGTGACCCCTCGGCCTGGGCCACGGGGTCGCCCACCGGCTGCCCAGTGCTGCCGTCGAAGACGGTCAGCCGGCGCGGGCGGCCCGGCGTCAGCGCCGCGGCGTACCGGTCGTCCGGGCTCCACGCGACCGGGCCCGCGGTCAGCGCCAGCCAGCGCATCCGCCCGCCCGGGAGATCGACGACGGCGGCCCACGTGTCGTCGTCCCCGAGCAGCCGCCCGCCGTCGCGGGACCAGCGCACCCGGCGGAAGGCGAAGTAGTCGTTCTTGAGCAGCTCTTTCGCCTCCTCCGGCAGCGGTTCGGTCAGCATGGCCGGCTCCGGGCCCGCGTTGTGGTGGCGGTAGTCGTTGTAGAAGACCTTGCCCTCGTCCAGGGCCGCGACGCAGCCCATCATCTCGTGCTCGCTGCTCATCGAGATGTAGGCCCGGCGGCCGTCGGGGGCCAGGGTGAAGATCGCCGCGGCGTCGTACCCGTCCGTCACGTCCGCGCTCCCGTACGGATTGGTACGCGCGCCGAACGGGTCCCACACTCCGACGTTGTTCGTGCAGAACGCCAGCGCGACCCGGGTGCCGTCCGCGGACCACTGCACGGTGTCGCGGCGGCCGGGCCAGCCGACGCCGTACATGACGTCGATCGTGTTGACGAGGCGTCCCGTGGCCATCTCCCATACCTGCAAGGGGCCGGTTCCGTCGTAGTCGTCCTTCGTGAGGCCCCGGCCCGTGGCGAGGTAGCGGCCACACGGGCTGAGCGCGTAGTCCTGAAAGTCGCCTCCGAACATGGTGTACGGGTGACGCAGCCGCGCCCCGTGCTCGCGCAGGCGCTCGGTGGCCAGCCGGTGCGCACCGGTGACGCCGTGCCGCTCCTCAACGCCGGCCAGGAGGGCGCGCAGCGTGAGCAGGTCCCGCTCCGGCTCGAACGCCGACCAGTCGGCCTCCTCCAGCAACTGGAGCAGGGCCGCGGGATCGTCCTGCACCATCTCCAGGTCGGCATGGCCGGGAAAGTCCCCGGACCCCGTACGCCTGGTCCGCGAAGCCAGCAGTTCCTCCACCGGCAACACCGGCACGCCCAGCCGCTCCGCCGCGGCAACGCGCTCATTCGGGTAACCGCCGTCGTACCCGTCGAACACGAGGTCCACGGAACGCGACACCTCGTCCACGACGTTCGCCCCGGCCCCCTGAAGCCGCATCCTCAGCTTCGCGGCGGACTCGGTACGGAACCTGCCGGCCACGACGACGGTCTTACCTCGAAGATCCATAGCTGTGGAGGTTAGACGAACCATGCAGCGTCGTACGGCTCAAATCAGGAAGAAGTGAAACGCCCCATGCGCCACCATGCGCCACCGTCACTCTTTGTTCACTTGGTCCCGCCTACGCTGCCCTTCGCCGACAACCGGGGAAAAGAGGACGGTCTTGCGCAGGAGAATCCGGGTCGCGATCGCAGCGGCCCTGACCTTACTGGTATCCATGGTCATCGCCTCGCCGGCGCACGCGGTGGAGGGCGACTACGCCAAGTTCGGCGAAGGCGTCACCCCGAACACCCCGGCCGTGGTGTCGGTGCCGGGGCACACCATCAGGATCATCCGGGGGACCGACGGCAGGCTCTACTGGTCCGACCAGATGCGCGACTTCGTGCCGATACCCGGGGCATGGCGAACCCCGTTCGCGCCCACGGCGGTCGTCTATCGCGGCATCCTGTGGGTGTTCATCCGCGGCAACTCGGACAACAGGCTCTACTACGCCAGGCTCACCGACGCCGGCAACAACACCTGGAGCCCGTGGACCGGCATTCCGGGCGCCGCCTCGCTGGGCTCCCCGTCGGCCGTGGAACTGGGCCAGGCGCTGCACGTCTACTACACCGGCACCGACTATCGCATCTACCACGCCCAGTACGAGGACAGGTGGCACTTCACGGGCCAGGAGGTCGCCGGGATGGGCCGGTCGGAGTCGCCGCCCACGGCCGTACGCTACGACTACCCCAACGCGCAGATCATGCTGCTGCACCGCGGCACCGACAACCGCGTCTACCGGCAGGTGTGGAACCCGCTGAACAACTCCTACAACGGCTGGCGGGCGATCGGGAACATGCGGACGGCGCTGCGGATCGCGGCGGCCTCGGACCCCGACAACTACTCGATCGTGCAGCTCGCCGCGCGCGGCAGCGACGGGCTCGTGTGGCATGCCACTCTGACGGGCGACTACCAGACCTACCCCTGGGTCCCGGTGACCGGGCTGCAGTTCCACACCGACGCCGCGCCGACCTTGTACACGGCGGCGAACGTCATCGGCCAGATCGCCGTCTACCTGGTCATCACGCTGCGGGGATACAACGACCTGTGGGCCAAGCGGCTGAACTGATCGCCGCCGATCCGGGACGGTCGCCGTCTGTTCAAGGCCGCCATCACCAGCGGGCCCGCCTGATCACCGCATGCACCCGGCTCGACTGACAAGAGGCGGCTGCCGTACCGGGGATGGATACGCTCCGGCCTGACCTCGGCCAGGTCGGAGCATCTGCCGGAGGTCTGTTACCGCGTTTCGATGCCCGGATCGAAGCCACGCCGTGCGTTCGACGGGCAGGTGGCGATACTGTTGCTGGGCGGGGAAGTGACACTCAGCCAGTTGCCGTACACAGTCATGTCCGGCCGCCAGGGGATGTCGCACCGCAATTTGGCCCGGAACTGTCCGCTACCTGAGCTGCACGTCGCGTAGCTCGATAGATTGGTGTTGTAGAAGTCGAAGCGGCAGTTCGTCGGCGCAGCCTGCGCGGGGCTCGATCCCAGAAGGACGAATGCGGTGGCGGCAGTAGTGAAGAAAACCGACAGCTTCGCTGCGTGACTCTTCAAGAAAGCTCCTCTCATAAAGCCTCTTGCCGGTCAGCCCGTACGTCGCTGATCAGCTCTGGTCGCGCCCCGACTGGTAACGGCGCTGGCCCGCGGGGCACTCCACCCCGGACCAGGCCGGGTTGCTGAACGAATGGCGGGTCGGGCCGACGAGCTTGGCGCCGACGAGCCCGCCGCTGTCGATGCACCTGATCCAGGCGCGATAGTAGAACCCTTCCCAGACCCAGTCGCTCTCGCATCGCGTCTGGAACGAGGTGCTCGTCGTGAAACCCTGGCAGAGGGTCTCGGCGCCGGCCGTGGCGGGAGCGGCGATGAGCGTTCCCGTGGCCGCCGCCAGGAGCACGAGCACCGTGGAGCAGGACTTCACCACTTTGTGCATGCCGATTCACTTCCTTCATCTGGATGGAGTGACCGCGGACGTCGTGGGCGGGGCCGCTTTTCTCCGAGGTTCATCGGAGTTTCTCCCGCGTTTGAGAACACCAATCACCTCCCGGGTAGACGATCGAGGACGTGACAAAGGTAAAGGGGATCGCCTTCAGAAATCTTTCGCCTTTCTTGAATGGCCATCGGTAATTATGGTTCGATGGCTTTGGCCGGGTCTCGCGCCGATGGGGGATGCACAGTGGAGTTTCGGCTGCTGGGCGCGTTCGAGTTGGTGGCTGGGGGCCGCAGTCTCGATCTCGGGCCGGCCAAGCAACGAGTCCTGTTCGCGTCCTTGGCCGTCGACGCCGGGCACCCGGTGCCCACAGAGACACTCATCGACCGGATATGGGACGACGCCCCACCGCGCGAACCCCGCAAGGTGCTGCACACCTATGTCGCACGCTCCCGCCGCGTGCTGGAGCAGGCACGGCATCTCGACCATGGACAGACCGCGCTGGAACGCCGGGCGGACGGCTACCAGCTGACCATGGACCTCGATCGCATCGACCTGCACCGGTTTCGCCGGCTGGTCGAGCAGGCCCGCGCCCCTCGCCGCCACCGGCCGGAGCGCGCTGCCCTGCTGGGTGAGGCCGTCGGCCTCTGGCGGGCATCCCCGCTGGACGGCATGGCAGGGGAGTGGGCGGCGCGGGTCCGCGAGGGGCTCCGGCAGCAGCGGCTGGGCGCGTTGACCGACTGGGCCGAGGCCGAGCTGGCCCTGGGCCGGCACGCGCCGGTGATCGAACGCCTCGAAGAGCTGATCGTCCACTACCCGCTGGCGGAGTCCTTGGCGGCCCGGCTGATCCAGGCGCTGAGCCTGGCCGGCCGTGATGCCGAAGCCCTGGAGGTCTACTCAAGGGCGTGCCGGCGCATCGACGACGAGCTCGGCGCCCAGCCCGGCCCCGAGCTGCGTGCACTGCACACGGCCATCCTCCGCGGAGAAGCGGTCACTCTCGCAGCCGACGCGCCGGTTCTGGCCGTGCGCAGGCCCGTACACCATGAGATGTCGTCACGTCCGCAGCCCGCGCAGCTCCCGGCGCAGGTGCCGGCGTTCGCCGGCCGCACCGGATACCTCAAGCGGCTGGACGCCATGCTGGGATCCGACGATCAGGGCCGGATCCAGGTCTCGGTGATCGCCGGTGTCGCAGGGGTGGGCAAGACCGCACTGGCCCTGCATTGGGCGCATCGGGTGCGCCACCGATTCGGTGACGGGCAGTTGTACGTCAACCTGAGGGGCTTCGATCCGAGCGGTTCCCACCTGGGCACGGCGGAGGCGCTGGCCGGATTCCTGGACGCGCTGGGGGTGCCGCCGGATCGGGTCCCGCCCGACCCGGACGGGCAGGCCGGCCTGTACCGCAGCCTGCTGGCGGAGCGGCGGATGCTGGTGGTGCTGGACAACGCCCGCGACGCCGAGCAGGTCCGCCCGCTGCTGCCCGGCACGCCAGGCTGCCTGGTGGTGGTGACCAGCCGCAGCCAGCTGTCCGGCCTGGTCGCCGCGGAAGGCGCCCATCCGCTGCGGCTGGATCCGCTGCCCGCCGCCGAGGCGCGCGAGCTGCTGGTCCACCGCGTCGGCCCGGCGCGGGCAGCAGCCGAGCCCGACGCGGTGGCTGAGATCATCGCCCGGTGCGCGGGGCTGCCCCTCGCCCTCGCCATCGTGGCCGCCCGAGCCGCCACCCACCCGGAGTTCCCCCTCAGCGCGCCGGCCGGCGAACTGCGCGACGCGCGCAACCGGCTCGACGCCCTGGCCGGCCAGGACCCGGCCACCGACCCGCGTGCCGTGTTCTCCTGGTCCTACCAGGCGCTGAGCCCGGCGGCCGCGCGGTTGTTCCGGTTGCTGGGGGTGCTCCCCGGCCCGGACATCGCCCTGCCCGCCGCGGCCAGTCTGGCCGGCGTGGCCGTGCCCGAGGCCCGGCCGCTGCTGGCCGAGCTGGCCGGCGCGCACCTGGTCGCCGAGCACCAGCCCGGCCGGTACGCCCTGCACGACCTGCTCCGCGCCTACGCGGCCGAGCTCGTCCACGCCCTCGACACCGAGGACGACCGGCGGCAGGCCTCGCGCCGGTCACTCGACCACTACCTGCACACCGCGCACGCCGCCACGCTGCTGCTGGCCCCGCGCCGCCGCCCGATCGCACTCCCTCCACCCGCACCAGGGGTGAGCGCCGAGGCGATCGACGGGGCCGAGCAGGCGCTGGCCTGGTTCACCGCCGAGCATCCCGCGCTGCTCGCCGCCGTACAGGAGGCCGCCGCCCAGGGACACGACGAGGAGGTGCGGCACCTGGCCTGGGCGCTGAGCGCCTTCCTGCGCTGGCGCGGCCTGCTGCTCGACTGGGTCACCGCCGAGCAGGCCGCCCTGGACGCCTCGCGCCGCCTGGCCGACCCTCGCGGACAGGCCCACGCCCATCGCCACCTCGGCCGCGCCTTCACCCTGCTCGCCCGCTTCGACCGCGCCCACGGCCACGCCGCGCAGGCCCTCGACCTGGCCGTCGGCCTCGCCGATCGGCCTGGCCAGGCGCACGCCCATCACGAGCTCACCTGGGCCCTGTCCCGGCAAGGCCGCTACGCGGACGCCCTCCACCACGCCGAGCAGGCGCTCGACCTGTTCCGGGCCGCCGGCCACCGCCCCGGGCACGCCAAGGCCCTCAACGGGGTCGGCTACTGCCACGCCCTGCTCGGCCGGCACGACCGGGCGCTCGTGTACTGCCGCCGCGCCCGCACCCTGTTCCAGGAGCTCGGCGACCTCAACGGCCAGGCCGCGTCCCTCGACGGCCTCGGCTACGCCCACCATCACCTCGGCCAGTACGACCACGCCCTCCGCTGCCACCGGCAGGCGCTCGACCTGTACCTGACCCTGGGTGACCGCATCGGCGAGGTCGAGGCGCTGATCCGGCTCGGCAACGCCCACCACGTCGGCGGCGATCACGACACCGCCCGCGACACCTGGCGGCAGGCCCTCGTCCTGCTCGACGAGCTCGCCCACCCGGACGCCGGCCACGTCCGCGCCCAGCTCGCCGACCCCGCACTGCACCGGACGACACCCTCGGATCCCGCCGGGACGCGGCTGTACTGGCCCCACCGGTAGAAGCTCCGCGGCAGTGCGATGGTCATCTCGGGTTCTCGACGGGTGACCTGGTCGTTCGGGTGCGGGCAGCAGCGGTTCCAGCCGCGCCCACTGCGCATCTGAACGCACTGCAAGATCTTGAGAACGGCACTTGAGCCGATACGGATCCCTTGACCACGGCCCGGTCCCGCCGGCGATGACGGGCCGTGATCGAGGGAGTGCGGGTCAGGCGCAGGTGTAGCCGGACGGCAGGGCGGTGTTGCCGTTGGGCCTGCTCGCCTGGAAGCCGAAGCTGGTGGAGGCTCCAGCAGCGAGGGTGCCGTTATGGGCGGCGCTTCTGGCCGTGATGGTCTGGCCGCTGGTGGTGATGGTGGCGTTCCACGAGCCGGTCAGGGTGTGGCCGGCCGGCAGGGTGAAGGTGACGGTCCAGGTGGTGATCGTCGAGGTGCCGGTGTTCGTGATGGTCAGCGGCTGGATCACGTACCCGTTGCCCCACTGGGTCTGTACGGTCGCGGTGGCCGAACAGGCGCCGGTCGTGCTGCCTGGCTGCGTGGTGACCTGGATGGTGCCGGAGACCGGTGAGACGTTGCCGGCGGCGTCGCGTGCCCGGACCTGGTAGCGGTAGGTGGTGTTCGCGGTCAGGCCGGTGTCGGTGAATGAGGGTGTGGGCGAGGTGCCGGCCTGAGTGAACGTTCCGCCCGTCGTGCCGGCGGCGCGCAGGATGTCGTAGCCGGTTACGCCGGTGTCGTCGGTGGAGGCCGTCCAGGTCAGGGTGGTGCCGGTCGCGGTGGTGCCCGAGGCGGTGAGCCCGGCAGGGGCGGTCGGCGGGGTGGTGTCGGTCTGGCTGGTGGTCAGGCCGAAGAAGTCGATGGCGTAGCGGGCCATGCCGCTCTGCGGGAGGACGTGCCCGGCGCCCTGGATGCTGTACGCCTCCACCTGCGCGGTCCCGGACGCGTTCGCGTACCGGCTGCGGTTCCAGCCTGCTTGCGGGGTGTCGGTGGCGGTCGGGGGCTGGCTCAGGCCGAACACGTCGGTCCACTGCTCGATCGACTCGCGCAGCAGCGAGTAGGGCACGAGGGTGTCGCCGGTGCCGTGCCACAGCTGCACGCGCGGGCGGGGGCCGGAATAGCCCGGGTACGCCTGCCGGACCGCGTCGCCCCACTGCTGGGGGGTGCGGTCCATGCTGCCGCCGGTGCACCTGCTGCTTCCGGGCGGGTAGTCGGAGGCGCCGGCGAAGCAGTTGAAGGGCACGCCCATGAAGGAGGCCCCCGCCTTGAACACGTCCGGGTGAAGGGCGAGCAGGTGCTGGGTCATCATGCCGCCGGACGAACTGCCCG
>NZ_BAAAQX010000043.1:0-119074 GCF_039531895.1 Nonomuraea monospora | reverse complement strand
GCACGCGGCGATGGCGCCCGCCGCCACGCCGCCCGCCGCCGTCAGGCCGCCCGCTGTGGCGCCGCCCGCCACGCCCCTGCTCGCGTCAGCGCCACTCGCCGCGGCCTCGGTCGCCGCAGCCGCGGTCGCCAGGCCGCTCACCGCAGCACCACTCACCGCAGCACCGGCAGCCAGGTCGGCGGGAACGCCTTCACCCAGCGCGGCGCCGCTCTCATCGGACACCGGTGGCGAACTGACAGCCTCACCGGTCACACCATCCGCCATCGTCGTCCTCCCTGGTAACGCGACGACCATCCGGCACCCCGAACAGTCGTCGATCCGAATGGACCCCCCGTGCAGCTCGACGATCTCCTTCACGATGGCCAGCCCCAGCCCCGCCCCACCAGCGTCGGCGGCCCGCCCGGCGTCGAGCCGGGAGAACCGCTCGAAGACCCGCCCCTGAGCCGAGGCGGGAATCCCCGGCCCCTGGTCGGCGACGGCGACCCGCACCTCGCTGCCCTCGGCCGTGCCGATGACGGTCACGACCCCGCCGGGCGGGCTGTGCCGTACGGCGTTGTCGAGCAGGTTGGCCAGCACCTGGGCGAGCAGGTCGGGGTCGGCGCGGACGACGAGGTCGGCGGGGGCCGACGGCCGGATGACGACGTCCTCGCGCGCCAGCGACACCTCGCGCACCGCCTGCTCGATCAGCGGCGCCAGCTCGACGGCCTCGGCCTCGATGAGCCGGGCGCCGGAGTCGAGGCGGGACAGGTCGAGGAGCTGGGCGACGAGCCGGCCGAGCCGTTCGGTCTGGGCGAGCGCGGTGCGCATGGTGACGGGGTCGGCGGCGGAGACGCCGTCCACGACGTTCTCGAGGACGGCGCGCAGGCCGGTGATGGGGGTGCGCAGCTCGTGGCTGACGTTGGCGACGAGCTCGCGCCGCTGCCGGTCGACCTCGCCGAGGTCGGCGGCCATCGCGTTGAACGCCCTGGCCAGCTCGCCGACCTCGTCGCGTGAGGTGGCGTTGACGCGCAGGGTGTAGCTGCCCTTGGCGATGGTCTGGGCGGCGCTGGCCATCTGGCGCAGCGGTTTGGTCATGCCCATGGCCAGCACCTGCACCATGATCAAGGCGAGGATCACGGCGACGGCGATGCGGACCTCGCGGGAGAAGCCGGAGTTGATGCCGACCTCGTTCACCACGAAGGCGGTGCCGACGGCGAGCACGATCACGATGCCGAGCTTGACCTTGATCCGGCCGAGGAAGTCGAGGGGGTTCATCGCCGCACCAGGGCGTAGCCGACGCCGTGCACGGTGCGGACGACGTCGGAGCCGAGTTTGCGGCGCAGCGCGCGGACGTGGCTGTCCACGGTCCTGGTGGCCGCCGCCTCGGAGAAGCCCCAGACGTCGGACAGCAGCCGGTCGCGCTCGAAGACCTGTCCTGGCCGTTCGGCCAGGCGGCGCAGCAGGTCGAACTCGGTCCTGGTGAGCTGCGCCTCGGCCCCGGCCACGAAGACGCGGCGGGCGGCGGTGTCGATCTCGACCTCGCCGACCCTGATCACGGTGTCCTCGGCGGCGAGCTGGGCCGCCCGTTCGACCCGCCGCAGCAGCGCGTGGATCCTGGCCACCAGCTCGCGCATGCTGAACGGCTTGGCCAGGTAGTCGTCGGCGCCGACGCCGAGGCCGACGAGCACGTCGGTCTCGTCGCCGAGTGCGGTCAGCATGAGCACGGGCACGGGCCTGGCGGCCTGCATCCTGCGGCACACCTCCAGGCCGTCGAGCCCCGGCAACAGCCGGTCGAGGATCACCAGGTCCGGTTCCGCGTTGCCGTACTGGACGAGGGCGTCCTGCCCGTCGCCCGCCACCCTGACGTCGAAGCCTTCTGCCGCCAGGCGGTTGCGTACGGCCAGCGCGATCGTCACGTCGTCCTCGACCACGAGGATGCGTCGCTGCTCTGCCACGTACGAAAGCCTAGAAGCGCCCTGTGCAGACGACACTCCCAAATCCGTGCACAAACCGTGCAGACTTGGCGGGTGGACACCGCCGCTTACCTCCGCCGTCTCGGCCTGCCCGGTTTGCTCACCGCCCCCACCAGCGCCGAGTCGCTGCGCGCGCTGCACGTCGCGCACGTCGAGAAGGTCGCGTACGAGGCGCTGCAGATCTGGCTGGGCCGCCCGACGACCGTCGATCCCGTCGAGTCCGCCGAGCGCATCATCGGGGGCCGCGGCGGCTACTGCTACCACCTGAACGGCGCGTTCTCGCAGCTCGCCAGGGCGCTCGGCTACCAGGTGACCCGGCACTACGGCGGCGTACAGGGCCGCGGCAAGGAGCCGGGCCTGACGGGCAACCATCTGGTGCTGACGGTGCGCGGCCTGCCCTCCGACGGCAATCCGGGCGGCGAGTGGCTGGCGGACCTGGGGCTGGGCGACGCGCTGCACGAGCCGCTGCCGCTGGTGGCGGGCACGTACCGGCAGGGCCCTTTCCAGTACGTGCTGCGGCCGTCGGAGGTCGTGCCCGGCGGCTGGCGGCTCGACCACGATCCGGCGGGTTCGTTCGAGGGCATGGACTTCGGGCTGTCGGCGGTGGAGATGTCGGTGTTCGCCGACAAGCATCGGGAGCTCAGCACGTCCCCGACGTCGGGGTTCGTCCGGGTGGCGACGGTGCAGCGGCGGGACGCGTACGGGGTGGACTCGCTGCGCGGGCTGTCACTGACGCGCCTGGGCAGGGGCGCGCACTCGGTGACGCTGGACACGGCGCGCGACTACTACGCGGCGCTGGCGGACGTGTTCGTCCTGCCGCTCGACGACGTGAGCGCCGGGGAGAAGGACAAGCTCTGGCGCAAGGTGTCGGAGGCGCACGAGAGCTGGCTGGCGGGCGGCGCGGCATGAAGCCGGCGTGCGTGTCGCATGGGTGAGACGAGGCGGCTGAGCGGCCGCTACCGGCTGCTCAACCCGCTGGGCGCGGGGTCGGTGCGTCTGGCGTTCGACGAGGCGCGGCATCGTGACGTCGCGGTCAGGGAGCTGCGGGTGCCGCCGGAGCTGCGCGACTCGGCGCTGTTCGAGGCGCGCAGGGCCACGGGGCTGCGGCATCCGTCCGTGGTGCGGGTGCTGGACGTGCTGATCGAGAACGGCGCGCCGTGGCTGGTCATGGAGTTCGTGTCGGGGGTGTCGCTGGAGCAGGCGGTGCGCTCGCGCGGCCCGCTGCCCGTGGCGCAGGCGGCCAGGGCAGGGGTCTGCGTGCTGGCGGCGCTGAGCGAGGCGCACGCGGCAGGGATCGTGCACGGCCGGGTCGATCCCGGCAACGTGCTGCTCACGGCGACGGGGCGGGCGATGCTGGCGGGGTTCGGGTTCCCCAGCCTCAGCATGCTGCCCTCCGCCGATCTGTGGTCGCTGGCCGCCACGCTGCACTTCGCGGTGGAGGGCCGGCCGCCGGGCCAGGTGCCGGCCGCGGGCGCCGACCCGTTCAGGTCGCTGATCAGGGCGATGCTGCATCCGGCGGGCCCGCCGCCGGTGGAGGTGGTGCGCGAGACGCTCGACCGGCTGGCCGTGGACCGGCCGCTGGACGCGGTGATCGAGGCGTCGGGCCCGCTGCCGCCGGCGCGGGTGGCGGCGATCGGGCTGGCCGTGCTCGACCGGCTGGTGGCGGGCGGCGGCTTCCACGGCGGCGTGCAGCCGGGCAACGTGCTGGTGGACGCCTCGGGGAAGGCGTGCCTGCTGCCGCTGCCCAGGTCGGGAACGCTCCCGGCGTACACGGCGCCGGAGGGCGCGGCGACGCGGGCGGCCGATCTGTGGTCGCTCGGCGCGACGCTCTTCACCGCCGCGGAGGGCTCGCCGCCCGCGCCGGGGGCGCCGCTGACCAGGGCGGGCGCGCTGGCTCCCGTGCTGCTCAGGCTGCTGTCGGGCGACCCGTCGCAGCGCCCGGCAGCGGACGAGGTGCGCCGCGAACTGCTCGCGATCGTGGCCCGCGACCCGCACAACATTTGAGATACATCGCGACACGGAACCTCGCGGAGGGTTCACCCGTTGGACAGGCGACGCAGAATGTGGGAGAGGCGGGGCGCGCGCTCCGCGTTCGGAGGATGTTGAGGATGTCGCCAATACAGAAGTACGCGATTGGCGCAGGCGTCGCGGTCCTGCTCTCGTGGCTCATCTTTCCCGGCTGGGTAACCCTGCTGGTCGTCCTCGGCGTGGTCGCCGCCCCGGTGGTCGGTTACCTGATGCTCGACCCGTCGCAGCGCGAGCGGCTCAAGAGGGCGCGCAGGCGCGGCATCGGAAACTGATCCGGGCCCTGCCTAGCGGCGGGGGCCTCAGGCCTCCGCCGCCGCCAGCGCGCCCTGGACGCGCTGGGTCACCCTTCTCTCCACGTAGAAGGACAGGAACGGCACCGTGCCGCCGAGCATGACCCCGGCCATGTACGGCCACGACCAGCGCGCCTTCATGCCCAGGTTCATGACCGCGATCAGGTAGATCATGTAGAGCCCGCCGTGGATGGGGGCGATGATCTTCGACATGGCGTCCTCGCCGAAGCCGTACCGAAGGACCATGCCCACGCAGAGCACCAGCAGCATGACCCCGACCACGTACGCGAGCACCCGGAAGGGCTTGAGAGCCGATTCCACCGTTAACCTTCCAGAACCATCTCAGGGGACGACTTGCCGCGGTCCCGGTCGCTCCGCACGGCGTCGCGTACGAAGTGGAACCACATGAAGACGGCGAATCCAGCGAAGATCCACCAGTTGGCGGCATAAGCCAGGTTACGCCACGTCAGCGTGCCGCCGACCACGGGCGGAGCCACCTTGACCTGCGCCAGCGAGCCGGAGGCGGGCTGCGCGACGACGAAGCCGGTGCGGACCCGCTGCCCGGCCCACAGGTTGACCAGCTCGCCCGTGGAGACCGTCTGCACCTGGCCGGCGGGCAGGCCCTCGGCGCGCCGCTGCACGCTGTCGGTGCCCTGCTGCGGCCGTAGCCGCCCGGCCACCGTGACCCGGCCCTGCGGCACGGCCGCCACGGCGGGGTCGCCCGGCTGGGAGACCCAGCCGCGCACCACCGGCATGAGCGTGCCGTCGTCGAGCCGCAGCGGCGTGAGCACCCAGTAGCCCTCGTCACGCGAGACGTTGCCGCCGGGAGCGTCGACGTCGGCCTGCCGGTCGGCGACCAGGAGCTGCCGGTCGGCCTCGTAGGCGCCCTCGGCCGTGACCCTGCGGCCGACGTGCTCGCCGTCGAGCTGGGCGCCCGGCCTGGCGAGCGTGGTGACCGCGACGGGCTCGGGGTCGGTGGAGACACGCGGCTTTCCCGAATCCTGGAAGACGCCGAGCTGCCAGCGCCCGAGCAGGATGAACGAGACCAGGACCCCGATCGTGAGCAGGTGCAGCCCCACGAGGCGGGGCGAGAACAGGGTCCTGAGCATGCTTCCAAGCTACTTGGCGGGTGGGGTGGTCCCCTAATCAGCCCATCGCTATGGATCCCACCAAAAGACGCAAACGTCGCAGGCGAGCACGCTAGGCTGCTGCCCATGTCTGACCAGCACATCGACCCGGCGGGCAACACCCAGGCCTTTCGCGCGTTCGCGAACGCGCGCGAGCAGGAGTCCGTGGCCAAGCCGAAGAAGTCGCCTCTCCTGCCCATCATCGCGGTCGTGGCCGCCATCGTGATCATCGGCGTCGCCGCCTTCCTGCTGCTGCAGTAAGACCGCCGACAGTTTCACCCGCCGCGGAGCCGTGGCGGGTTTTCGTCGTTCCCGGCAACGGCTACATTGGACTCATTGTCTAATAAGTCCGGGAGGAGCCCGTGGGTGAGCCAGGGATCGTGATCGTCGGGTCGGGATTCGCCGGGATCTGCATGGCCGTCAACCTCAAACAGGCCGGTTACCACGACTTCGTCGTCCTGGAGAAGGCCGTGGAGCCGGGCGGCACCTGGCGCGACAACACCTATCCCGGCTGCGCCTGCGACGTGCCGTCGCACATGTACTCGTACTCGTTCGAGCTGAACCCCGACTGGTCGCGGATGTTCTCGCCGCAGGAGGAGATCCAGGCGTACCTGCGGGCCTGCCTGGTCAAGTACGGCATCACCCCCCACATCAGGTACGGCAAGCACGTCGTCTCGATGGAGTACGACGACGCCGCCAGGTCATGGACGGTCACCACGCAGGACGGCGACACCCTGCGCCCCCACGCCGTGGTCTCCGCCATCGGCGCCCTCCACGTCCCGAAATTTCCGGACCTGCCGGGGCGGGAGAGCTTCGCCGGCCCCGCCTTCCACTCCGCCGAGTGGGACCACTCGGCCGACCTGACCGGCAAGCGCGTGGCCGTCATCGGCACCGGCGCCTCCGCCGTCCAGTTCGTCCCCCAGCTCGCCCGCACCGCCGGGCACGTCACCGTCTACCAGCGCACCGCCCCCTGGCTGCACCCCAAGCCCGACTTCGCCTTCTCCCCCGCCGCCCGGCGGCTGCTGCGCCTGCCCGGCATGGCCAGGACCCTGCGCGGCGGCATCTACTGGGCCCTGGAGACCAGGGCGCTCGGCTTCGCCGTGGACCCGCGCCTGATGAAGGCCCACGAGCACCTCGCGCTGCGCCACCTGCGCGCCCAGGTGCCCGACCCGGAGCTGCGCCGCGCGCTCACCCCCGACTACCTCATCGGCTGCAAGCGCATCATCATCTCCAGCGACTACTATCCGGCCCTCACCAGGGAGAACGTCTCCCTGGTGACCGACGGGATCACCGAGGTACGCGAGCACTCGATCGTCGCGGGAACGGCGGAGCGCGAGACCGACGCGATCGTCTACGGCACCGGCTTCAAGGTCACCGACGCGCTCACCGACCAGCGCATCATCGGCAGGGACGGCCTGAAGCTCCAGGACGCCTGGCGCGACGGCATCGAGGCCTACCTCGGCATCACGACCGCGGGCTTCCCGAACCTGTTCTTCCTCCTCGGCCCCAACACCGGGCTCGGCCACAACTCGGTCGTCTTCATGATCGAGTCGCAGGCCCGCTACGTCGTCGAATGCCTGCGCCTGCTCTCCCGCACCCAGGCCAGAGCCGTGGACGTGCGGCCGAAGGCGCAGCGGGCGTTCAACGACCGGCTGCGGGCCCGTCTCGACCCGCTGGTCTGGAACGCGGGCGGCTGCCACTCCTGGTACCTGGACGAGCACGGGGTGAACCGGACGATCTGGCCGGGCTTCTCCTTCGAGTACTGGGCGCGCACCCGCAGGGTGAAGCCCGGCGCCTACGAGCTCATCTACTAGCGGAGACCACCATCGCGCTGCCCCCGCCCCGGCGGGACGGCTCGGCCACGGCCTGGATCCGGTTCCTGCCCAGGAACTCCAGCGCCGTGGCGGCGCCGATCTCCGGGTTCGGCGCGAAGGAGTGCCCCTTGGCCTCCAGCTCCGCCTGGTACCTGGCCAGGAACGCCGGCTCGGCCTGCGTCTGCGCGGTGTTGCGCTGGGTGGCGCGCGGCGCGGCCAGCGCGTCGGGCAGGCTCATGCCGAACTCGTAGCGGTTGAGAAGGATCTGCAGCACGGTCGTGATGATCGTGGAGCCGCCGGGCGAGCCGGCCGCCAGAACCGGCCTGCCGTCGTCGAACACCAGCGTCGGCGCCATCGACGAGCGCGGCCGCTTGCCGGGGCCCGGCAGGTTCGGGTCGCCGGGGGCGGGGCCGAAGGTGAAGTCGGTCAGCTCGTTGTTGAGCAGCACGCCGCGGCCCGGCACCACGATGCCGTTGCCGCCGGTCGACTCGATGGTCAGGTTGTAGGCGAGCACGTTGCCCCAGCGGTCGGCGACGACCAGGTGCGTGGTCTCCGGGCCCTCCTGGGCGACCGGGGTGGCCGCGCCGGTGGCGGGCGGGCAGCCCTCGTACGAGCCGTCGGGCTGACCGGGCGCGGCCGGGTGCGGCATGGCGGTGTCGCCGACCAGGCAGGCCCGCTCCTTGGCGAACCCGTCGGACAGCAGCTCGCGCAGCGGCACGCCAGGGATGTCGCCGACGTACCTGCCGCGGTCGGCGAAGGCCAGCCTGGACGCCTCCAGGTACTCGTGCAGGCCGACCCGCGGCAGCGCCTCCAGGATGTTCAGCGCCTCGCCGACCGTGGAGCCGCCGGAGGAGGGCGGGGCCATGCCGTACACGTCCAGGCCCTTGTAGGAGATCTTGGTGGGCTCGCGCATGAGAGCGCGGTAGGCCCGCAGGTCGGACAGCTCCATCAGACCCGGCCTGACGTTTCGGGTGCTGCCGGGGGTGACCGGCGGGTTCTTGACGGTGGCGACGATCTCCTCGCCGAGCCGGCCGCCGTACAACCAGCCGGGGCCGCGCCTGCCCAGCTCCCGGTAGGTGGCGGCGAGCTCGGGGTTCCTGAAGACCGAGCCGACGGGCGGCGGGGCGCCGTTCGGCAGGTACAGCTTCGCCGTGGAGGCGATGTCCTTGAAGCGGGCGGCGTTGGCGTCGGTCTGGTCGTAGAACGTCTGGTCCACCACGAAGCCCTTGGCGGCCACCTCGATCGCGGGCTGGAGCGCCTGCTTGAGCGAGAGCGTGCCGAACCTGCGCAGGGCCAGGTCCCAGTTGGCGACCGTGCCAGGCACGCCCGCCGACAGACCGCTGGTGACGCCCTCCTCGAACGGGATGCCCTCCAGCGAGGTGGCCGTCATGGCCTGGGGAGCGGTCTCCCGCCCGTCGATCGTGAACACCTTGCGCTGCCTGGCGTCGTAGTACACCATGAAGCCGCCGCCGGCCAGGCCGGCCGAGTACGGCTCCGTGACGCCCAGCACCGCGCCCGCCGCGACGGCGGCGTCCACGGCGTTGCCGCCCC
Organism: Nonomuraea monospora; assembly: GCF_039531895.1. Classification (NCBI taxonomy): domain Bacteria; kingdom Bacillati; phylum Actinomycetota; class Actinomycetes; order Streptosporangiales; family Streptosporangiaceae; genus Nonomuraea; species Nonomuraea monospora. The sequence continues at coordinate 110,312 of NZ_BAAAQX010000043.1, read as the reverse complement.
TCCTGAGCACGGAGATGGCGGCCTTGCTGGCGTCGAGGTCGACGGTGGCCACGGCGCCGCCGTACCCTTCGGCGACGGGGACCTTCTGCGGGGGCTGCGCCAGCGCGGCGGGCGCGGGCACGAGCGAGACGAGGACTGCTGCTGCGGGAATGATCGCACGGCGCATGCGTCCACGATGGCCCAGGTACGCCCGTCGTGGTAGGGCCTCCTCACACATAGGGATGATGCGCTGGTCAGAAGGGGTGATCTAGCGTGGGTGGCGTGCGCAGGAAGCTCGGGTTCGACCCCTATCTCGCCCTGATCGTGGCGGTCGCCCAGATGGTGATCGGCAGGGGCGCCTCGTGGGGGCAGCGGGAGGTGCGGGAGCCGCTCGACCTCTACGCGATCGGGCTGCTGCTGGTCGGCCCGCTGGCGGTGCTGCTGAGCCGCCGCTACCCGCTGCTCACGACCGCCGCCGGGCTGGCCGCCTGCGACCTGTTCCTGATCGGCGGGTACGCCTACGGCCCCAGCTTCATCAGCCCCGCCGTCCTGCTCGTCCTCCTCGTGCTGCGCGGCAGGAGGCTGATGGCCTGGGTGATGGCCGCGATGACGCTGCTGTCGTTCCTCGCCTACGCCTGGATGGTCGGCAACCGCGACGTCTTCCACAGCGTGTGGATCCTGACCTCCATCATGCTGCTGATGGTCGTGGCCGAGCTGGTCAGGACCGTCAGGGAGCGCAGGGCCGAGCGGGAGCGGGTCGCGGAGGAGGAGGCCAGGCGGCAGGCCAGCGAGGAGCGCCTGACGATGGCGCAGGAGCTGCACGACGTGCTGGCGCACAACATCTCGCTCATCCACGTGCAGGCCTCGACCGCGCTGCACCTCATCGACGCCAACCCCGAGCAGGCCAGAACCGCCCTGGCCACGATCAAGACGGCCTCCAAGGAGGTGCTCGGCGAGATGCGCTCGGTGCTGAACGTGCTGCGCGAGGGCGCTCCCCGGTCCCCCACGGCCGGGCTCGACCGGCTCGACGAGCTGATCGAGCGCTCCGGGCAGGACGTCACGGTCAGGCGCGTCGGCTCCCGTCCGCTGCCGTCGCAGGTGGAGCGGGCGGCGTACCGGATCGTCCAGGAGTCGCTGACGAACGCCGCCAGGCACGCGCCGGGCGCGGCGGTGAACGTGCGGCTGGAGTACGGCGAGCGCGAGCTGACCGTGCGGGTCGCCGACACCGGCTCGGGCGCTCCAGGCGCGCTGTCGGAGTCGGGCAGCGGCAACGGCATCCCCGGCATGCGCGAGCGGGTCTCCGCGCTTGGCGGCACGCTGGTCGCCGGGCCTTCCGGCGCCGGCTTCCAGGTCGAGGCCCGGCTGCCCCTACCCGAGGAGACGTCGTGATCAAGGTTCTGCTGGCGGACGACCAGGCGCTGGTCAGGGCGGGCTTCAAGGCGCTGCTCGACGCCCAGCCCGACATGACCGTGGTGGCCGAGGCGTCCGACGGCGCGGAGGCGGTCCGGCTGGCGGGCGAGCACCAGCCGGACGTGGTCCTCATGGACATCCGCATGCCCGGCACCGACGGCCTGACCGCCACCCGCCGGATGCCGCCCGGCCCGCACATCATCATCCTGACGACGTTCGAGCTGGACGAGTACGTCTTCGAGGCGCTGCGCGGCGGCGCCAGCGGCTTCCTGGTCAAGGACACCGAGCCGGCCGAGCTGATCCAGGCGGTGCGGGTGGTGGCGGCCGGCGAGGCGCTGCTGTCGCCCAGCGTGACCCGCCGGCTGATCGCCGAGTACGCCTCCCGCGCCAAGGAGCCCGTCACCGCCGACGGCCTCGACCAGCTCACGGAACGTGAGCGCGAGGTGCTCTCGCTGGTCGGCACCGGGATGACGAACGACGAGATCGCGGCCAAGCTGTTCATGTCGCCGGCCACCGCGAAGACGCACGTCAGCCGGGCCATGATGAAGCTGCACGCGCGCGACCGCGCCCAGCTCGTGGTGATCGCCTACGAGTCGGGGCTGGTCAAGCCCGGCTGGCTGTGACGCCCGCGCCGAACCAGCGCCCGGCCGCCTCGGCCAGCCCGTCGGCGCCCGCCCAGGCCACGTAGCCGTCGGGGCGGATCAGGAGCGCGTCGGCGGGCGGGGTGGCGCAGCGGGCATGCACGACGTCGATCCAGTCGTCGTCGAGGTCTGTCCCGCCTCCCAGATCGAGCAGCACGGGCCGGGCCTGGCGCATCAGGTCGGCCACCCTGCCGCCGCCCTCCAGCTCCAGATCGGGCACGAACCGGCCGACCAGCGGGTGCTCCCCCGGCCCGTACGGAACGCCGGCGTCCTGCAGCAGGCCGGCCAGGTGTCGGGCGGGCTCCTCGAAGGCGAACACCTCGCCGAGCAGCGCGCGCAGCGCCGCCCCGTCCTCGCCCTCCACCCGGTCGACGGCCGCCTGAGCCCTGGTGTGCAGGAGCGTGCGCTCCCCCACGGGCCGCCGCTCGGCGTCGTAGGTGTCGAGCAGGCTGTCCGGCAGGCGCCCCCGCAGCACGCCGCCCAGCTTCCAGGCGAGGTTCACCGCGTCCGTCATGCCCACGTTGAGCGCGGAGCCGCCCGCGGGGAACAGGTGGGCGGCGTCCCCCGCCACGAACACCCGCCCGGCCCTGTACCGCTCGGCCAGCCGGGCCTGGGCGACCGTGCTGGACAGCCAGATCGGCTCACCGAGCGGGAGGTCCCTGCCCAGCACGCGCCGCACGGCCGCGTGGAAGTCGTCCGGCGTGACGGGGCCGTCGGGCAGGCCGCCCCGCTCCCGCACGCCGGCGATGAGCACGCCGTCGTGCAGGGAGGTGAGCAGCACCCGGCCGTGCGGGGTGCGGTTCCAGCCGGGTTCGAGCCCGTCGGTCTCCAGGCTCTCGAAGACCTTGACGTCGGCCTTGAAGTGGCCGACGACCAGCCCCTCCTCGTCAGTGGTGCCGGGGAAGGCGATCCCGGCCCATTCCCGTACGCGGCTGCGCCCGCCGTCGCAGCCCACCACGTACCGGGCGCGCAGTTCCGTGTCTCCGGCGCCGAGCGTCACCCCCTCCTCGTCCTGCGTCAGCGAGCGCACCTCGCAGCCGCGCCTGATCTCGACGCCCAGCTCCCGCGCCCGCTCGGCCAGCAGGTGCTCCAGCCGGGGCTGCTGGATGAGCAGCAGCCGCAGCGGGATGTCGTCGATGCCCTCGAACCGCAGCGGCACCCCGGCGAACGGGAAGCCCGCGGCGCGGCCCGAGAACGGGCTGCCGGCGCTGAAGCGCTCCAGCAGCCCCCGATGGTCGAGCACGTCCACGATCTGGCCGCCCAACCCGTTGGCCTTGGGCAGGTCGCCCGGCGCGGCCCTCTTCTCCAGCACGACGGGGCGCACGCCGGCCAGGCTCAGCTCGCACGCGAGCATCAGCCCGACGGGGCCCGCCCCCACGATCAGCACATCTTCCATGTTTGTCAGGCTAGATTGACGAAATTCGCGCTGTCAAGCTAGCCTGACAACCGTGGACGTTACAGAGCTGACCGAGCGGATCCGCGCCAACGACCCCGCGATGGGGCTGCGCGCGGTCGGAGCGCTGCACCGGCTGGCCGAGCAGGTCGAGGCGGTGTCCGTGGCGCTGGCCAGGGAGCAGGGCTGGACCTGGGAGCAGATCGGCGACGCGCTCGGCATGTCGCGGCAGTCGGTGCACGCCAAGTACGGGAAATGAGGGGGCTGACGATGTTCGGCTGGCAGAAGAGCTCCGTGACGGTGATCGTCAAGGCGGCGTTCGAGGAGGCCAGGCTGCGCGGCGACCGGCGGCTCGGCACCGAGCACATGCTGCTCGGCCTCCTGCACCACGAGGAGTCCGCGCGGGCGCTCGGCGTCGACCTGACCGCCGCCCGCGCGGCACTGGACGACCTCGACAGGGCCGCGCTGCGCATGCTCGGCCTGGAGGTGGGCGACCTGCCCGACACGCCGCGCAAGCACCCGGCCGTCCCGGCCACCGCGCTGACCTCCAGCGCCAGAGCGGTGCTCAACGACGCCATCAAGGCCACGAAGGTGAAGACCAGGGACGCGGAGGCGCCCCGGCACCTGACGCTCGGCCTGCTGGCGCAGAAGCGTCCCGACCCCGTCGCGCAGCTCATCGACCAGCTCGGGATCGACCGCGCGGCCGTGCGTGAGCGCATCGCCTGATCGAAATCCGCTTGATCGGCCGGGCGGCCTCCTGACAGGGTCGGAGGATGCGCACCTACGACGAGCTGGTACGCGAGGCCGACACCGTTTCCGTGGACGGCTGGGACTTCTCCTGGCTCGACGGCCGGGCCACCGAGGAGCGGCCCTCCTGGGGGTACGCCAGGCTCCTCGGCGAACGCATGGCGAAGGCGCGGGCCGCGCTCGACATCCAGACCGGCGGCGGCGAGATCCTCGCCGGGCTGCCCGCCCTGCCCCCGGTGACCGTGGCCACCGAGTCGTGGCCGCCCAACCTGCGGCTGGCCGCCTCCCGGCTGCGCCCGCGCGGCGCCTGGGTGGTGGCCGACGACGAGGAGCCGCGCCTGCCGTTCGCCGACGCGGCCTTCGACCTGGTGACCAGCCGCCATCCGGTGGAGACGTGGTGGGCGGAGATCGCCCGCGTGCTCGCGCCCGGCGGCTCGTACCTCTCCCAGCAGGTCGGCCCGTGGAGCGTCGCCGAGCTGACCGAGTACTTCCTCGGGCCGTTCGACGGCGGCCACCGCGACCCCGCCCGCGCCAGGGAGGCGGCCTCGTCCGCCGGGCTGGAGGTCGTGGACCTGCGCTCCGAGCGGCTGCGGATGGAGTTCCGCGACATCGGCGCGGTGATCTACTTCCTGCGGAAGGTGATCTGGATCGTGCCCGGCTTCACGGTCTCGCGCTTCGCGGGCAAGCTGCGCGCGTTGCACGAGCGGATCTCCGCCGAAGGGCCGTTCGTGGCGCACTCCGCGCGGTTCCTGATCGAGGCGCGGAAGCCTGACGGCGAGATCGGGTCGCCCGCCGCCGGCTGAACGCCACAGCGGCGGTTCTTCCTAAACGTCACCATCAGTGCGACAAGTGTCACTGGTCGCAGTCAAGGGGTCGCGTTACCTTGCGAGTAACCGGCCCGAGAGAGAGTGGGGACGAGGATGCGGTCCATCGCCAAGTTCTGCGGCCAGTGCAGTTGCGGGTGCCCCGAGCTGTTCCTCGACGAGACGGCCCCCGCCGAGCGGCGGATCGTCATCGTGGACGACTTCGGGCAGCGCGTGGAGATGAGCCTCGACCAGCTCGGCTCGATCGTCGAGGCCGCCAAGAGCGGGTCGCTCGACGACCTGGCGCTCGCCCACTGACCGTGCAGACCCTCACCCTGCTGGCCGGCGGGGTGGCCGCCGGGCTGCTCGCGGGGACCGCCACCTGCACGGCGGCGCAGGGCGGGCTGCTCGTGGGCCTGACAGACGGCCGCCGGGGGCACGATCCCGCACTGGTGGGCTGGTTCCTGGCCGGGCGGCTGGTCTCCTACACCGCCGCCGGGGCCCTGCTCGGGCTGCTCGGCTCCGCCGTCAGCCTGCCGCCGCAGGCCAGGGCGGTGCTGCTGGTCATGGCCGGGATCACGGTCGTCGGCTTCGCGATCCGGCTCATGCGGCGTACGGGCTGCTCGGCCCCCGAACCTCCGCCCTCGTCCCGCTACCGGGCACCGCTGCTCGGCGCGGCCACCATCCTGGTGCCCTGCGGGGTGACGCTCGGCGTCGAGATGATCGCCGTCTCCAGCGGGTCGCCGCTGGCGGGCGCCGCCGCCATGGCCGGGTTCGTGCTGGGCACCGCGCCGGCGTTCGCGCTGCTCGGGTACGTGCTGCGGCGGGTCTCCCGGACCCGGCTGGCCCGCTGGGCCGGGCTGGTGGCCGTGGGCGCCGGGCTGTGGACGGTCGGGGCGGGCGTCAACCTGGGCGGCTGGCTCGCCGTCCCCGCCGCGCCCGCCTTGTCGGGGACGGGACCCTCGCGGCCGGAAGCGCCGGGGTACGTAACGGACACCGTCACCGTGTACGCCACCCGCGACGGCTACCGGCCGTCCACGGTGACCGCGCGGGCCGGAGTGCCCGTCCAGGTCGTCTTCAAGCTGGTCGACCGGGGCTGCACCGGCACCGTCGCGATCGGCGGGCGCGACGTCGCGCTGCCCGCCACCGTGCGGCTGCCACCGCAACCGGCGGGGTCCCTGCGCTACGTCTGCGGCATGGGCATGTACACCGGCTTCATCCACTTCTCTTAGAGGCTTCGGCGATTACGGTTCGCGATCGGGCGATCACGTGCCAGTCTGTCGCCATGTCCTGGCAAGGAGAGGTGGGGTGGCCGTCCGTACCGGCGCCGCGCGTGGGAGACGAGCCCGAGCTGATGGCCGCCGCGCAGGCGGGCGACGCCCAGGCCGCGCACCGGCTCGGCAAGCTCTTCGCCCAGCACGGCGACCGCGCGGCGGCCCGCCACTGGTGGGAGCGCGCCGCCGCGGGCGGTAACGTCGACAGCGCCTACAACCTGGGCATCTGGCACGAGAAACACGGCAGCCTGGAGGACGCCGTCACCTGGTACGAGGCCGCCGCCAGCACCGGCGACGCCGAGGCCGCCACGAACCTGGGCCTGCTCCTGCTGGAGCAGCGCGGCGACATCGGCGCGGCCAGGGTCTGGTTCGAGGGCGCCGCCCACGCCGGCTCCAGGACGGCCGCCCGCAGGCTCGCGCTGATGTGCGAGGACGCGGGCGAGCTGGGGCCCGCCCGCGAATGGCACCGCAGGGCGGCCGAGGGCGGCGACGCGGCCTCCGCCTGCGATCTGGGGTTCCTGGCGTACTGCGCGGGCGAGGACGCCGAAGCCGTCCACTGGTGGGAGTGCGCCGCCAGGGGCGGCCACGCCGACGCCGCCTACTGCCTGGGCCTCTACCTGCACGCCAGCCGCGACCCCGAGGGCGCCGAGGCCTACTACCGGCTGTCGGCCAGGAGCGAGCATCCGGGAGCCGCGTCGCGGCTCGGCGGCGTGGCGCTGTCCAGGGGCGATCTGCGGGCCGCGCGGGCCTGGTTCGAGCAGGCCGCGAGCGCCGGGCGCGCCCACGACCAGCGGATGGCCGGGTTCGTCTGCGTGGAGCTGGACGACACGGCCGCGGCCAGCCACTGGTTCGGCCGGGCGGCGGCCGGCGGGGACGCCGAGTCGGCCTTCAACTACGGGCTGCTGCTCATCGCCGAGTTCGGCGACCTGGCGGGCGGGCAGCACTGGTTCAGGCAGGCGGCGCGGGCCGGGCACCACCGGGCCGCCGTCGAGCTGGGCGGGCTGCTGTCGGTGGCCGGGCAGCACGGGGAGGCGCAGGAATGGCTGGCCGACCCGCCCCCGCCGTCCTGGGCCAGGCCCGCCGAGCCCGAGCTGACCGCCCGCGCCGAGCTGGCCGCGGCGGCCACCCGGCGCAGGGGCGGGGCCGAGCTGGAGGCGGCCGACCTGGCCGAGGTGCTGTCCACGTGGGACCTGGTCACCAGGCCGCTGCACGACCATTCCGAGGTGCTGGCGTGGCTGGTGGAGCGCAGCGGGGCGCACTCCAGCGCGGTGGAGCACCTGGCGTCGGTGCGGGGGGCGCTGGTGCGGCCGGGCAGCGCGCCGTGGCCCAGCCCCGGGGAGCTGCAGCACGTGCTGGTGACGGCCCGCGACCTGCGGTGGCGGCTCGGGATCCGCTGACTAACGCTGCCCCAGGTGGAACAGGTGCCCGTCGTCGTCCCTGAAGACGGCCGACCAGCCCCACGGCTGCTGGTTCGGCGGCTGGGTGAACTCGACGCCGCGCGCCACCAGCTCCTGGTGCGTCTTGACGATGTCGTCGGTGTGGAACATCACGTAGTTCGGCAGGTCCTTGACCAGCGCAGGCCAGCTCGGGTCGGCGTGGTGGATGACCAGCCGGGCGCCGCCCGCGGGCGGCTCGACCTCGATCCAGCGGTGCTCGCCGTACGGCATGTCGCGCACGACCTCGAAGCCCATCTTCCCGCTCCAGAAGTCGACCGCGCGCTGCTGGTCCTCGACGTAGACGGTGACCTGACTGATGCCGAGCGTCATCGCTCCTCCTCAGGTGGCCTCAGGCGGTGAGGGGCACGGCCGTGCCGTACCCCTCACTCCATCACACCACCTCGGCGACCGGCGTGTACGGCAGGCCGAGCGCCTCGGCGACCGGCTCGTTCGTCAGCTTGCCGTCGTGCGTGTTCAGCCCGCCCGCCAGGCCGGCGTCCGACTTGACCGCGTCCCGCCAGCCCAGGTTGGCGAGCTTCACCGCGTACGGGAGCGTCGCGTTCGTCAGGGCGTAGGTGGAGGTGTTGGCCACGGAGCCCGGCATGTTCGCCACGCAGTAGAAGACCGACTCGTGCACCTTGTACGTCGGCTCGGCGTGCGTGGTCGGGCGCGAGTCCTCGAAGCAGCCGCCCTGGTCGATGGCGATGTCCACGAGCACCGAGCCCGGCTTCATGCGCGCGACGAGGGCGTTGGAGACCAGCGTCGGGGCCTTGGCGCCGGGGATCAGCACCGCGCCGATGACCAGGTCGGCCTGGAGGACCTCCTGCTCGATCGCGTACGAGGTGGAGACCAGCGTCTTGAGTCGGCCCTGGTAGACGGCGTCGATGAAGCGCAGCCGGTCGATGTTGGTGTCGAGCACGGTGACGTCGGCGCCCATGCCGACGGCGATCTGCGCCGCGTTCAGTCCGGACACGCCGCCGCCGATCACGACCACCTTCGCCGGGGCCACGCCGGGCACGCCGCCGGGCAGGACGCCGCGCCCGCCGTTGAAGCGCATCAGGTTGTAGGCGCCCACCTGCGGCGCCAGCCGTCCGGCCACCTCGGACATGGGAGCGAGCAGCGGCAGCGCGTTGCCCACCTGCACCGTCTCGTACGCGATGCCCGTCGTGCGCGCGCCGAGCAGCGCGTCGGTGCACGGCCGGGAGGCGGCCAGGTGCAGGTACGTGAACAGCACCAGCCCCTCGCGCAGCCGGTGGTACTCCTCGGCGATCGGCTCCTTGACCTTGAGCACCAGGTCGGCGCCTGCCCAGACGGCGTCGGCGCTGTCGAGGATCTTCGCGCCGGCCGCGAGGTACTCCTCGTCCGTGATCTGCGAGCCCAGGCCGGCGCCCCGCTGTACGGTGACGTCGTGCCCGTTGCGCACCAGCTCGTGCACGCCCGCCGGGGTGGCGGCGACGCGGTATTCGTGGTTTTTGACCTCGGCTGGAACGCCGATCTTCATGGCGGTGGATCCTTTCGGGAACCGGCACTCCGTCGTACCGGATTGAGGGGTGTCAGAGCTGAGCCCAGGCTTCGGCGAGCACGCCGCGGAGGATCGCTCCGATCTCGTCGAACTCCTTCTGCCCGGCGATCAGCGGTGGGGCGAGCTGGATGACGGGGTCGCCGCGGTCGTCGGCGCGGCAGTAGAGGCCCGCGTCGAACAGCGCCTTCGACAGGTACCCGCGCAGCAGCCGCTCCGACTCGTCGGCGGTGAACGTCTCCTTGGTGGCCTTGTCCTTGACCAGCTCGATGCCCCAGAAGTAGCCGGCGCCGCGCACGTCGCCGACGATGGGCAGGTCGCGCAGGTCGTCCAGGGTCTGCTTGAAGCGCGGCTCGTTCGCCGTCACGTGGCCCAGCAGGTCCTCGCGCTCGAAGATGTCGAGGTTGGCCAGCGCCACGGCGGCGGAGACCGGGTGGCCGCCGAAGGTGTACCCGTGGGCGAACATGGTGTCGCCGTTCTTGAACGGCTCGAACAGCCGCTCGTGCGCGATCATCGCCCCGATCGGGGAGTAACCGCTGGTCATGCCCTTGGCGCAGGTGATGATGTCGGGCACGTAGTCGAACTTCTGGCCGCCGAACATGGTGCCCAGCCGGCCGAAGGCGCAGATGACCTCGTCCGAGACGAGCAGGACGTCGTACTCGTCGCAGATCTCGCGCAGGCGCTGGAAGTAGCCGGGGGGCGGCGGGAAGCAGCCGCCCGCGTTCTGGACGGGCTCGGCGAAGACGGCGGCCACCGTGTCGGGGCCCTCCATCTCGATGGCGCGGGCGACGCGCTCGGCGGCCCAGAAGCCGTACTCCTCGGGCGTCATGCCCTTGACGCCGGTGATCTCGTCCGCGCGGTAGTGGTTGGTGTTCGGCACCCGCACCGAGCCGGGCACCAGCGGCTCGAACATCTGCTTGAACGCCGGGATGCCGGTGATCGACAGCGCGCCCTGCGGGGTGCCGTGGTAGGCGATCTGGCGGCTGATGACCTTGTGCTTGAGCGGCTTGCCGATGAGCTTGTAGTACTGCTTGGCCAGCTTCCAGGCGGTCTCGACCGCCTCACCGCCGCCCGTGGTGAAGAAGACGCGGTTCAGCTCGCCGGGAGTGTAGGCGGCCAGGCGCTGCGCCAGCTCGGCCGCCTTCGGGTGGGCGTAGGACCACAGCGGGAAGAACGCCAGCTCCTGGGCCTGCTTGGCGGCGGCCTCCGCCAGCTCCTGCCGCCCGTGGCCCACCTGGACCACGAACAGCCCGGCCAGACCGTCGAGGTAGCGCTTGCCGTGGATGTCGTAGACGTAGGACCCCTCACCGCGCACGATGGTCGGGATCTCGGACTGCTGGTATGCGCTGTGCCTGGTGAAGTGCAACCACAGGTTGTCCTGCGCGGCCTGTAGGACGTCGTGTTCCGGCTGCGTCATGGTTATCTTCCCTCGTGTCTGAACTAGCCACAGTGTGACGGTTCACCTGCGGGTTTGCCAAGCGAATCGGTCGCAGCACTATGCAAGAAAATCGGTATCCGCAGAACCGCTATGTAACAACAACGAAATCCGCAGGTAGATTAGCCCGCGGGTCAAGGCCGTCCCAGCACCTCGTTTCCGCAGCACAGGGCCGGTTGTGATCCAATGGACGAATCGCTGTGAATAGGTGAAGAACGACCCCGGGGGACCCTCCGTGACTCCAGATCAGATCGAGAGCGCTGTCCGCTCCGCGATGCCACAGGCCGTCGAGGAGCTCAAGCGGCTCGCCGCCATCCCGTCCGTGGCCTTCCCCGGGCACCCGGAAGAGCCCGTGTTCGCCGCGGCCGCCATGACGGAGGAGCTGCTGCGCTCCACCGGCCTGCCGCGCGTGCAGCAGGTGCCCGTCGACGGCAGCTTCCCCGCCGTCTTCGGCGAGGCCCCGGCGCCTCCCGGCATGCCCACAGTGCTCCTGTACGCGCACTACGACGTGCAGCCGGCGGGGGACCCGGCCGCCTGGCGCACCCCGCCGTTCGAGCCGACCCTCATCGACGGACGCCTGTACGGACGCGGCACCGCCGACGACAAGTCCGGCATCATCTCCCACATCACCGCCCTGCGCAGCTTCCAGGGCCAGTTCCCCGTGGGCATCAAGGTCATCATCGAAGGCCAGGAAGAATACGCGGGCGACCGCCTGGAAGCCTTCGTCGAACGCAACCCCGACCTGCTGCGCGCCGACGCCATCGTCGTCGCCGACACCGGCAACCCGCGCGTCGGCGACCCGGCCGTCACCACCTCGCTGCGCGGCATGGCCGCCTTCACCGTCGAGGTCCGCACCCTGCGCGAGCCCGTCCACAGCGGCTCCTTCGGCGGCGCCGCCCCCGACGCGCTCGCCGCCCTCATGCGCATGCTCACCTCGCTGCACGACGACAACGGCGACATCCGCGTCCCCGGCCTGCCCCGCGGATCGTTCCTCGGGCAGGGGCCGTCGGAGGAGGAGTTCAGGCGCACCTCCGGGGTGCTCGACGGGGTGTCCCTCGTCGGCTCCGGCTCACTCGCCGACCGGCTCTGGTCCTCCTACGCCATCACCGTCACCGGCCTGGACGTCCCCACCGTGTCCGGCGCCGTCAACGCCGTCCAGCCCGCCGTACGCGCCCGCGTCACCGTCCGCGTCCCCCCGGCCGGCGACCCCAAGACCACCGTGAACGCGGTCGTCGAGTTCCTGCGCCAGGTCGCCCCCTGGGGCGTGCAGGTGTCGTTCGGCGACTTCACCGTCGGCTCCGGCTACCAGGCCGACTCGGGCGGCAAGGCCCGCGCCGCCCTCAACCGGGCCATGGAACGCGGCTTCGGCCGGCCGCCGCGCGACGTGGGGGCCGGAGGATCGATCCCGCTGGTCAACACGCTGCTGCGGCAGTTCCCTGCGGCTGAGATCCTGCTGTTCGGGGCTGAGGACGAGGAGGCTGCCATTCACGCGCCCAACGAGCGGGTGGACCTGGAGGAGCTGCGGCGGGTCGCCACGACCGAGGCCCTGTTCCTGAACGAGCTCAGCCTTCCCTCTGCGCTTGGGGTGTAAGCAGGGGTTACGGGGTGGGTCCCGCGAAAAGGGCTTCGCCGGGGGCGCTTCGCGCACTCAGCTCAGGCGCTTCTATTCAGGCGCCTCCGGCGCCTCTCGCCCGCCCCAATCCCCTTTACCGGGCTGGCCGTTGGGAGCCCACCCCGAAACAAGGGCTTCGCGCAGTCGCGCTCAGGCGCTTCAACCAGGCGCCTGCGGCGCAACCCCGGCGCCTTTCGGCGCTCTCGCGCACAGTTGCCCGATCACCGAACAGGCCACTTCATCCCCGCCAGCCGCCCCAAGCCGGGTCGCACCATCCGCCTTCTCAGCCAGCCACACTTCGTCCTTGCTCAGGTGATCGAGCAGGCCGGCGTCATGCGACGTGAAGACCATCTGCGCACCCTCCGGATTCGTGACCGGATCGCGGAACAGCGCGAGCAACCGCATGGACAGCGTCGGATGCAAGCCTTCACTAGAGCCGTCGAACAGCAGCAGCGAACCGGCCTTGAGCGCCCCCAGCACTGGGCCGATGAGATCGAACCACGCACGCATCCCCTCTGACTCCTGAGCGAAGTCAAGCGCTGCCTTCTCCTCAGCCGTCCGATGCACGAGACGTGTTCTGCGCCGCGTTCGCGGCCCCTCGATCAGCACGTCATCGATGCCCGGATCCACGAAGCGAAGCAGCTCCAAGGCCTGGGCCCGATCCGCTTGGGACGGCATGTCGGGTCGCTCCGGATCGAGCCACGACATGGTTCCTCCTGCCGGCGGGCCGCTGATCGGCAAGCCGAGAGTCCGGCCCGCGAGCAGGTGATCCGCGAAGCGGGACACCATGGGCTCGTCGAATCTTCGTGCGATCGACAGCGCCAGCGTGCGAGGCGTCAGGAGTCGCCGCGTACCGGACAAGTTGCCGAGGCCGCGCTGGAGCTTGAGATGCTGGGCGTCCCGCTCGAAGATCCGTCGGCGGTTCTTCCCCGAGTAGTGGAACAGGGCTTCGTAGTGCACCGCCTGGCGATCGAGTGCCACGGCATAGGCGTACCGCACACCAGAGACGGCGTACTCGACGGTGAACTCAGACAGGCGCTTCCGGCCCTCGGCGAATGCGAACGGCTCGACGGGAATCTCGTCGTCCCACAGGCGCAGCGACTCGCGTACGGCCTCGCGGAGCCAGGCGATGGCGGCGATGACGTTGGACTTGCCGGAGGCGTTCGGACCGAAGATCGCCGCAACCGGGAGCAGGCTCTTGCACAAGCCGGGCAGTGGGCGCGCCCCGGCCCGGCTCCGATCGATGGCCATCATCGACAACTCGACCGGATCAAGCATGGAGCGGAAGTTCGCCACCTCGAAGCGGATCAGCACAGCCACACCTTCCAGCGTCTACGCGGCAAGAGTGCCTTCCCTCCCGTCCTAAGCGATCTCTTCCATCGGGATCTGCCAGCGCCGATCACCAAGGGACACCGTCTGACCATCCGGACTCGCCTCAAAGGCGAAGTGCACCCAGCCGGGCCGCCCTTCGTTCTCCCAGACGGCGTGAGCCTCCTCCACGCGATCCCACAACCTCCGCCGCCCGCCCATCTCCACTCGGCGGCTTCCATCGGCGTCGGGCTGCTCCGCGACCCTGGCCCACGAACCATCGGGCGTCTTGACGCCGCTGGCATCCTGGCCGTCTAAATCCGTCGTCCAATACCGTCGCGCCTGCGGAAGGTACAGCTGTGCCAGGAACGCGAACGCCGCATCACCCAGCAGGTCAGGATCGATTCGGGTCCTCGTCACGGTTGACGTATCAGCGAAGGATTCTTCATGAGCCGTCGTGTGACGCGAAGGCATGAAGCCCGCCCACCGTTCCATGAACCGCCCTTGCGCGATGTTCCCTTCCCCCACCCGCGCCAGCAACATGGCTCCTCCGAGCCCGCCGGTGACGTTGGTCAGGATCAGACCTCCCGATCGGGTCTGCTCGATCCAGGCAGGGGGAACGTAGCCGAGCCCGCACGTGGCGAGGACACGGTCATAGAGGGCGTTCGGCGCGTAGCCTGCCCGGCCATCAGCGGTCACGATGGTCGGATGTAGCCCGATGGTCGCCAGCCGTTCGCGAGCGCGGCCAGTCAGCTGTGCGTCGATGTCGATGCTCGTCACTTGTCCGGCGCCCAGCCGTCTGCTGAGCAGAGCCGCGTTGTAGCCGGTCCCGGTCCCGATCTCCAGAACGCGCTGCCCCTCCCGGAGATCTGCGGTCTCCAGCATCCACGCCATCAGGCCCGGCTGGGTCGAAGAACTGGAATGCCGGCCGAACCCGCTGCCTCCGGCGAAGATCTCCTCCACCGGGCGTCCCTCCACCTGGGTCAGCAGAGTCTCGTTGGCGTAGACACCGTTCAGCCATTCGGCATGCTGATCGGGGTCGAGACTGCTGACCAGGTCGTAGCGGCTGCCCTGCGGCGTGTCCACGAGGTAGGCGAAGTGTGGGACGAGCACGTGGCGGGGAACACTCGCGAACGCCTCCCGCCAGGCCGGATCGCTGATGTCCCCGCTCTTGACCAGCTCGTCTGCGAGCCTCTCGGCCAGAGCCCACGCTCCCGGCCCGTCCTCGAACCTCTTCACGCTGCTTGTGGCCCCTTCCAGCAGGGAGGCGATCGGCACGCCGCACGTCGCCTCCAGCCAGACCCTCTTGCACGGTCCGGGGACATATTCGTCCGCGTCGTAGTCTGCCGTGTACCTGGAGGAGGCACACGAGGTCCGAGCCTATGAGGGTGTGTTCGACTACCTGCGAGCTGCGGCCATGAGCCCCAACGACTCCCGGTCTATGCTGATAGAGGCTTCGGAACAACTTCCGTGAAACCTGGACAAAAGGAACTGTGATGACCGAGCCGAATGAGTGGATCAAGAGCTCGTACAGCGGCGGGAATGGCGACTGCGTCGAGTTGGCCAGCGTCGGATCAATGATCGCCGTGCGGGACTCCAAGAACCCTGATGGCCCAAGGCTGTACTTCACCCGCTCGGAGTGGGACGCCTTCCGCAGAGGACTCATCGACGGCGAGTTCGATTCGCTCTGAGCGCGGTGAGCTCCCACCGGAGCCCAACCAACGTTCGTCTACAGCGCCTTGACGTGTCGGCCGAGACGGGTCGAGCGCTGGTGGTATTCGAGCGCATTTCGGATGCCACACTGCCCCTGGAGGATTGTCACAACATGGATCGGCAGGACGAGGCCTTGATGAATAACCTGGCCGAGGCCATCATGGGCATTCGCATTCCAGACGCCCCGACCATTCGGCAGGCTGCGGTCGAGCCGTACCTGGCCTCCGACGGCGAGGCGGCGCTCAAGGCCGTCATCATCGCGGACGCGCCGGACGAGAACGGCTGGTCGGCCGAGTTCACTCACGCGCTGCGCAGGCAGGTGAACACGCTTGCCGTCGAACACCACTTCGCTGAGCGCGTCTACGTCACACTCTTCACCCAGGAAGACGTCAGCGAGCTGGCGAAGGACAACCGTTGGCCAGGCTGCCCGGCCCCGGATCGGGATGACCCTGGGCCGGGATGGCGCCGGTCGGCTCAGCTCGACAACCCGCTGAACATGCCAGGCTCGTAAGCCCCGCCCTGATTCCGCAGAATCACATTGAGCCGATTAGCAGCGTTGATCATGGCGACCAACGCGACCAGCGCGGCGAGCTGATCATCGTCGTAATGCTTCCGCACCTGCTCCCAAGTCTCATCCGACACCCCAAGGTGCGCGTCGGCGAGCCGGGTGCCCTCCTCGGCGAGCGCCAGCGCAGCCCGCTCCGCCTCGGTGAAGACGGTGCTCTCGCGCCACACCGCGACCAGGTTGAGCCGGACCGCGCTCATGCCGTCGGCCGCGGCGTCCTTGGTGTGGTAGTCGACGCAGAAGGCGCAGCCGTTGATCTGGCTGGCGCGGGTCATCACCAGGTACTGCGTCTCCTTGGGCAGCGACGACTGCTCGATCACCGTGCTGACGCCGTACAGCCGCTTGCTGAACTTGGCGCCGAGTTCGTTGGCGAACATGTTGAACCGGAGGTCCATGGGGTCTCCCTCACTCACTGGTGGTGTCGTGTGCCTGATGACATGGAGATGCCGGTGACCGGGTTCTCGTGACAGTGCGGGTTTGTGATGTATGCCACCGACGGCGGGTGTCACAGGGCGGTGGGGAGCGGCATCTCGTGTGTGGGACGACCTAAGCGACGCGGGCAGGAGTCAGCCATGAGTGAGGAGCGGGCCGGCGGTCGCGTGGGCGCGGGTGAGCCGGCCGGTGGCGGGAGCCGTATGGACGCCGCGACCGAGGCGTTCGTCGCGCATCGCAGCCTGCTGTTCACCGTCGCCTACGAGATGCTCGGCTCGGCCGCCGACGCCGAGGACGTCCTTCAGGAGACCTGGCTGAGGTGGGTGGGCGTCGAGCTCGGCGAGGTGCGGGACCAGCGGGCGTACCTGGTGCAGATCACCACCCGGCAGGCTCTGGGACGGCTGCGGGTGCTCGGCCGCCGCAAGGAGTCCTACGTCGGGCCGTGGCTGCCGGAGCCGCTGCTGACCGCGCCCGACGTGGCCGAGGACGTCGAGCTGGCCGAGAGCGTGTCGATGGCGATGATGCTGGTGCTGGAGACGCTCAAGCCGACCGAGCGGGCGGTGTTCGTGCTGCGCGAGGTGTTCGGGCTGGACTACGAGGAGATCGCGGAGGCCGTCGGCAAGAGCGCGGTCACGGTACGGCAGATCGCCCGCCGGGCGCGGGCGCACGTGGCGGAGCGCCGGCCGCGCAGCGTCGCCTCCCCGGCGGAGTCCCGTGACGCGCTGGCGGCGTTCAAGCGGGCCATCGAGACGGGCGATCTGCGGGACCTGCTCGGCGTGCTCGCGCCGGACGTCGTCCTGCTGACGGATGGCGGCGGGGTCGTGCAGGCCGTGCCGCATCCCGTCGTGGGGGCCAGGAAGGTGGCTCATCTGCTGGACGTCGGCCTGCCCAAGCTCAGCGGCCGGGTGACGGCCACGCCGGCGCAGATCAACGGCTGTCCCGCGCTGATCGTCCGGATCGATGGGGAGATCGACAACGTGGTGGCGGTGCGGGTGGACGACGGGCTGGTGAGCGGGCTGTACTTCGTGCGGAATCCGGAGAAGTTGTCGCGGGTGCGGCGGGAGATCACGGTCAGCCGCTGAGCCCCGGCTGTGGCCGCGTGTTGACCTTCCCCCTGGGTGAAGCCGCACCATCATCGATACCGGTCGCGGTGGCCGGGACGAGGAGGAGTGGTGGTGCGGCTGCTGACGATCGGGTCGTTCGCCCGGGCGGCGCGATTGTCGCCCAAAGCGCTGCGGCTCTATGACGAGCTCGGGCTGTTGCGCCCGGCCGCCGTGGACGGCGAGTCCGGATACCGGTTCTACGATCCGGCGCAACTGGAGCGGGCCCGGCTGATCGCCTGGTTACGGAGGCTGGGCATGCCGCTGGCGCGGATCAGGAAGGTGTGCGACCTTCCGTCGGACGCCGCGGCCGGCGAGATCGCCGCGTACTGGGAGCAGGTTTTGGCGGAGACCGCCGCCCGTGGCGAGCTGGCCACCTTCCTCGTCGACTACCTGTCGGGGAGAGGGAGCACCGTGGAAGAGCTGCTCGGGATCCGCTACGCCGCCCGGTCGGATTCCGGGCTGGGGCGGACGAGCAACGAGGACACCGCCTACGCGGGCCCGCGCCTGCTGGCCGTGGCCGACGGGGTGCGCGGGTCGAGCGGCGACCTCGCCAGCGCCGCCGCCGTCGAGGCGCTCAAGCCGCTGGAGACGATGACCGTCCCGGCCGGGGACCTGCTCGGCGCCCTGGCCGAGGCGGTCGGGGACGCCGATCGGGCGCTGCGGGAGATCGCCGCTTCCGCGCCGTCGGGCGAGGCCGTCACCACGCTGACGGCGCTGCTGTGGTCGGGCTCGCGGCTGGCGCTGGTGCACATCGGCGACACGCGGGCGTACCTGGTGCGGGACGGCGAGTTGTTCCAGATCACGCACGACCACACGTATGTGCAGGCGCTGGTGGACGAGGGGCGGCTGACGGCGGAGGAGGCGGCCTCGCATCCGCGGCGTGCGCTGCTGGCGCGGGCGCTGATGGGGACGGGCGGCGTGCGTCCGCAACTGGCGCTGCACGACGCCGCGGCCGGTGACCGGTACCTGCTGTGTTCGGACGGGCTGTCCGCCGTGGTGCCCGCTTCGTCGTTGCGCGAGGTGCTGACCGGGGAGGGGGCTCCTCAGGAGGTGCTCGACGAGCTGGTCGCGCGGGCGTACGCGGCGGGAGCGCCGGACAACATCGCCTGCGTGGTGGCCGACGTGGTGAGCCTGGAGACGCCGGTCGCTGGAGGCGAGCAGTGAGGCGGCAGACGCCGACGGCCGGGGACGGCCGGTGATGGCGTCGCTCGGTGCTTACACGATCGACCGCCGCCCCCTGGCCGTCCCCGCCTTCAGAAGACTCTGGACGGCCTCAGCGGCAGGCGCGATCGGCGGTTCTTTCGGCGTCGTGGCCGTCCCCGCGCAGCTCTACACGGTGAGCGGCTCCTCGGCGGTGGTGGGCGCGGCGAGCGCGGTGTCGTTCGCGGCGCTGGTGGTGGCGTCGCTGTGGGTAGGCGCGCTGGCGGACGTGCGGGACCGGCGGTCGGTGCTGCTGGCGGCGCACTGCGGTCTGACGGCGACGTACGCGGCGCTGTGGCTGCAGGCGGTGCTGAGCGCGGGCTCGGTGCCGCTCCTGATGGCGCTGGTCGCCTGCCAGAGCCTGTCGCTGGGCGCGATCATGACGACGATGGGCGCGGCGGTGCCCCGGTTGGTCCCGGCCGAGCTGTTGCCCGCGGCGAACAGTCTCAGCTCCCTCACCCGTTACGCCGGCTCGATCGTCGGGCCGGTGCTGGCCGGCGTCCTGATCCCGGTGGCCGGGCTGAGCACGCTGTATCTCTGTGACGCCGTCGCCCTGCTGGCGGTCGTCTGGGCGGTCGTCAAGCTGCCGCCGCTGCCGCCCCGGCCAGGCCCTCGCGAGCGGACGGCCGGGGTGCGGCATCTGGCGGGCAGCCGGCTGCTGATGGCGGTGCTGCTGGTGGACCTGGCGGCGATGGTGTTCGGCATGCCGGTGGCGCTGTTCCCCGAGCTGGCCATGCACACCTTCGGCGGGCCTGCGGGCGGCGGCCCCGAGCTGGGGTTGCTCTACGCCGCCTACCCGGCGGGGGTGGTGGTGGCCGGGCTGATGTCGGGGACGTTCACCCGCGCACGCCGCCACGGCGCCGTCATGGCGGGAGCCGCCACGGCGTGGGGGCTGACGGTGGTGCTGCTCGGGCTGGCCGGGCACCTCTGGGCGGCGCTGGCGGCGCTCGTCGCCGGTGGGGCGGTCAACTTCGTGCTGAGCACCTTCCGGAACGCCATCACCCAGGCGCACACCCCCGACGCCCTGCGCGGCCGGATCCAGGGGTCGCTCACCGTCGTGCTGTTCGGCGGGCCGCACCTCGCGAACGTGTTGCACGGGGCCGCCACCTCGGTCCTCGGCCATCGGGTGGTGATCTGCGCCGGCGGGCTGCTCACCGTGGTGACCGTGGCGGTCGTCACGTGGGCGTTCCCGGAGCTGCGGCGGCTCGGCGCGGACACCAGGTGATCAGGAACGCTGGGCGAGGCGGTGCAGTTGCCCGTCGTGCACGTCGCTCACCCACTCCCAGCCGGGCTTGGCCGACGGGCCGATCCGCGGGTCCTCGGGATCACGCCCCTCACGCAGGGCGAGCACGTACGCCCGATCCAGCTCGATCCGGGCCTGCGCCTCGCCCGCCCCGCCGACCGACCCATGACCGGGGACGACGACCTCGACGTCACCCGCCACGGCCTCCAGCAGCCCCAGCGCGCGCAGGTACTCGTCGATCGGGTCGGCGGCGCCGTCGAAGTCGAGCATCGGAACCAGGACGTCGGACAGCATGTCGCCGGCCACGAGAACCCCGCGTTCCTCGATGAACAGCGCCGCGTGACCCGTGGCGTGCGCCTGGTGCTCGATGATCCGGGCCTGCGGGCCGTCCCAGGGGACCCGCGTCGCCTCGGCGGGCAGGGCGGTGACGAGGCCGAGCAGGTCCATCGGCACCTGCCCGGCGATCTCCGTCTCCAGCAGGTGGTCGGCGATGCGCTCCTTGGCGCCCGCCTCCGCGAGCTGATCCCGGACGGAGGCCGCGCAGCGCGCGGTGCCGTAGCGGGGCGGTGCGCCGAGCCGGGCGTGCCAGAGCAGATGATCCCAGTCGGGATGCGTGGAGAACCCCGCCACCACGGGCCGGCCCGACCCGCTGAGGTCGTCCGCGAGGCAGTCGAGCTCGGAGCCCGTCACCCCGGGGTCGATGAGCAGCACACCGGCCCGGCCCTCCACCACGACGGCGTTGCTCTGCACGAACTCGCTCTCGTGGACCAGCACACCCTGCGCGACCTGCCTCAGCACGAGCCCGCCTCCTTCGCGTCCTGAATGGCGTAGTGATGCATCGTGACGCCGTGCTCGAACGATCGCTGCTCGATCAGTTCGAGATCGATCGGCATGTCATAGTCGTCGAACAGCGGCCTGCCGAAGCCGAGGATCGAGGGATGGGTGAAGAGCAGCAGCTCGTCGAGCAGGCCCGCCCGGAGCAGTTGGGTGGCGAGCGACGCGCCGCCCACGCTGATGCTGCCGTCGGTCGCGGCCCGCAGGGCGGCGAGTTGCTCGATGGCGTCGTCCCCGCCGATGATCCGGGTGTTGTGATCGGCGCTGCGGCGGGTGCGGGAGACGAGCACCTTGGGCTTGGCGGTCCAGATCTCGCCGTATTCGCGCAGGAAGTCCGGCAGCGACGCGTCGTCGCACGCCCGTGGCCAGCACTCCATGACCTCGTAGTAGACCCGGCCGTGGACCATGAGGGCGAGCGACCGCGTCAGCGCGTTGGCCACGCGGTGCAGCTCCTCGCCGAGGCGCAGCCACTCGCCGGCGCCGTTGTCTCCAGGAACTTGCTCGATCCGCAGGTCGAGGGAAACCTGCATCGAGTAGACGAAGCGGCCCATAAGCTCCTCCTCCCAGAGTGATTGTATTCTGCAACTACTATCGGTAGGACGAAACCCCTGTCAAGGAGGAATGGTGGAACCACGGTCCGGATGTCCGATCAACGCCGCCGTCGAGGTGCTCGGGGATCGCTGGTCGTTGCTCGTGCTGCGCGACGTCATCTTCGGCGACCGCCGCTACTTCCGGGCGCTGCTGACCGGGTCGGTGGAGGGCATCGCCTCGAACATCCTCGCCGACCGCCTCGTGCGGCTCGTCGAGGCGGGCCTCCTCACCCGCGGCACCGCCCTGCGGGGGCAGCGCGCCCGCTACAGCCTCACCGAAGCCGGCATCCGGACTCTTCCCATCCTTTACGCCCTCGGCGACTGGGGGCTCGACTGGCGGCCGGGCAGCGCCGAGCTGCGGAGCCGGCAGCAGGTCATGCGCGATGAGGGGCCGGCGTTCATCGAGGAACTCATGGACGAGCTGCGCGTCCGCCACCTCGGCGCCCCGCCGAAGCCGCACGACGGTCCTGGCCCGTTCGAGCGTCTTGAGGCCGCTGCCTGCCGAATCTCAGGGCGAACGGAGTGAGCATCGACTCCAGCTGCACCGCGAAGCTGATCTTGCTGGACCCGGCGTTGCGCTCCTCGAAGTGGATCGGCATCTCGACGATCGCCCGCCCCAGCCGCTTGCACCGGTAGTTCATCTCCACCTGGAAGCTGTAACCGTCGCTGCGGATGGCGTTCAGGTCGATGGCTTCGAGCACGTCCCGATGCCAGATCTTGAAGCCTCCCGTCGGGTCGCGCACGGACAGGTGCAGGATCGTGTTCACGTAGAGGCCGGCGAACCGGCTCAGCAGCCGCCGGTGCCGGCCCCACTGCGTGGACAGGGAGCCGCCCGCCACGTACCGACTGCCGATCACCACCCCGGCCTGGGTGGCGAGGATCGTGCCGAGCAGGTGCGGGATGTACTCGGGGCGGTGGCTCAGGTCACCGTCCATCTGCACCACGTATTCGTCGCCGCGCCCGAGCGCCTCCTGCATCCCGGCGAGGTGGGCGCGCCCGATGCCCTCCTTGACCTTGCGGTGCAGCACCACCATGCGGTCGGGACGCTCCTCGTTGGCGCGCTTGGCGAGGTCGTCGGCGAGCGCGCCGGTGCCGTCGGGCGAGTCGTCGTCGGCGATGATCAGGCGGAGGTTGGGCAGGTCCAGGGCGAGGACGCGGTCCGTCAGCTCGCCGAGGTTGCCTGCCTCGTCGTACGTCGGCACCACGACCGCGACGCGCGCCTCCCGCCAGGGGGACGGCAGCGACCAGGCTCCTTCGTTCAAGACGCTCTCCTTGTACGGGCACGATGGCCCCAACACCCTACGGGCCCGCAAGATCACCCGCCTCCCGCTCTCCACGGCCGGGCTCGCGGGCACCTGATCGAAGAATCATGGAACCGCCGTCCCCGCCCGCGGCAATTACCCATGTCATGACAGCGAGCACCCGAGAGGCAAGACATGCGACACGAGAGCCGGGCGAACGCCTCGCCCCGGCCCGGCGCGGGGGTGAGCGAGGGCTCCGCGAGAAGCGGACCACCCTGGCCAGGCAGCCTGACGAACAGCCGCCGCGTGGAAGACCCGCGGCTCACCCATCCGGCGGAAGACCCGCCGCCCGCCACGGATCCCGAACGGTTCGCCAGGCTGTTCATCGACCACGCCCCCGAGCTCAAGCGGTACGTAGTGCGCCGCCTGGGCCTGGAACCGGCCGACGACATCGTGGCCGAGACGTTCGCCGTGGCCCTGCAACGGCTGGACTCCTACGACGGGCGGCGCGGCGACGAGCGCGCCTGGCTGTACGGCATCACCACGAACCTCATCGGCCGGCATCGCCGCCGCGAGATCGGCCTGTACAAGGCGCTGAGCCGGACGGGCGTCGACGCGGTGATCGAGCCGTTCACGGACGAGGTGGAGCAGCGGGTGGTGGCGGACGGGGCGCGCAGGCGGCTGGCGAAGGCGCTGGCCGGGCTGTCGCGCAAGCACCGGGACACGTTGCTGCTGGTGACGTGGACGGAGCTGACGTACGAGGAGGCCGCGGTGGCCCTCGGCGTGCCCGTCGGCACCGTGCGGTCGCGCGTGAACCGGGCTCGGAGCAGATTGCGCCGGGTGCTCGCCGGCATCGATCCAACCGTCGCGGACGAAGGATGACTGATGGTGAACGAGATCGAACTCCTCAGGGAGATGCGCAGCGAGGTCCCCGAGGGGATGAGCGTGGCGGAGGCGGAGCGGAAGCTGACCGAACGAACGGCCGGAGGCGTCCGTCCCGCCCGGCCGCTTCCGCGGCTCCGGCTGGGGGTCAGCGTGGCGGGCGCGTGCCTGCTCGCCGTCGCGGCCGTGGCCGTCCTGCGTCCCCAGCAGGCGCCCACAGTGCCTCAGCCCAGCGTGGCGGCACAGCCCAGCGGTACGGCGCACTCGAGCGGTACGGGACAGGCGGGTGGCACGGTGGCGATGCTGGAGCAGGCGGCGCTGGTCGCCGATCGCAGCGCCGCTCTGCAGATCCGGCCCGACCAATGGTTCTACGTCAAGGAATCGCAGCACTTCGACGGCGCCGACCTGCCGACCTTCGAGTCCTGGGCCAGGATGGACGGGAAGCGGCATGCCCTCAGGACGGAGGACGGCGAGCTCAAGTTCGGCAAGGAGAAGGGCCCGACTCACGTCGGGCGTACGCAGCAGGAGGTGGAGGCGCTGCCGTCGGACCCGGACGCGTTGCTGGCGCACTTCCGTGGGCTCGACCGCGAGCTGACTCCCCTGTCGGTCTGCCCGCTTACCTGCCCGCCGGAGATAGCGGAGGACGTCAAGGTGTTCGGGGCGATCGGGTGGTACATGAAGTTCGGGGCGATGATCCCGCCGGACACCGTCGCGGGGATGTATCGGGCGCTGGCCAAGCTTCCGCAGGTGTCCATCGAGGAGGGTGCCACCGACGCGGACGGGCGGCCGGGGATCGGCGTGGTGTTCGACGCCGGCGACGGCGTCAAGGCGTACTACATCCTGGATCCGGAGGACTACCACTACATGGGGGTGAAGATAGTGGGGAGTGACAACGGGACCATGGGGATGTCGGTCCTTGGGGCGGGGATCGTGGACCAGGCGGGCGACATTCCCTGATCCGTTCCCTGGTCTGTTCCCTGGTCTGTTCCCTGGTCTGTTCCCTGGTCACCAGTTCACCAGCGACAACAGGCGTTCGGCCTGGGTTCGGTCCTCCGCGGCCAGGGTGATGCCCTTGACCAGGGTGAGCAGGTCCCGTACGTCCAGGTCGGCGCGTACGTCGCCGGCGCGTACGGCGTCTGCCAGCAGGGATGATGCGGCGGTGAGCATGGCGCGGTGCCAGCCGGCGACCTGGTCCGTGTCCGTGTCCGCGCGGGGGAGATGCCGCCCCGTGGCCACACGGGCCGTGTGGCCGCTGGCCGCCTTCCGTCCAGCACCACCACGCGCCCCATTCGCGCCGCTCAGACCCCGTCCGGCCTCCTCACCCGCCGGACTGGACACATTTCGACCGGTCCCCTCATCCGCCGGGTTAGGCACATCCCGCCCGGCACCCTGACGCCCCGTCCCCTGATGCTCCGCGCCCGCGCTGACCACATCCCACCCTGCAGCCATGCGGGCCGGGGGTGCGAAGGCCAGGTCGGGCTTGGTGGCGACGTGGTCCATGAACAGGCGCAACCACTCGTGCAGCGCCTCCCGTGGCGAGGCGGCCTCCGAGCGCAGCGTTTCGGCGGACGCGCAGAGCTGCGTGACCTCGTCGGCGTAGACGGCGATCAGCAGGTCGGAGCGGGTGGGGAAGTGCCTGTACAAGGTGGCGTTCCCGACCCCGGCACGGCGGGCGACGTCGTCCAGCGGCGCGTCGGTGCCGCGCTCCGCGAAGACCTGCACAGCCGCCGCCAGGAGCAGGTCTCGGTTGCGCTGGGCGTCCACTCGCACCGATCTCTCCTTGCTAACCGGGGAACTCCCCACTTAGAGTAGCCGAAGTCCGAAAACGGGGAGTTCCCCGCTTACCTGGAGGAGGCACAGACATGACCGCTGGAGAGGTACATCGGCGAATCGTCGAGCTCTACCCGCAAGTGCTCGCGACCGGGCGGATGGACGAGGCGCTGGCCTTGATCGACCCGGACGTGATCGACCATCGGGGCGGCACGGAGGGCGACCACCACGGGGTGGAGGCGTGGCGCGAGAAGTGGGAGCGGATGATGTCCGGCGAAACCGGGTTCCATGATGTGTCGGTCGAGGTGGAGCGGAACGTGGCGGATGGTGAGCTGTCGTCCAACGTGTATCTCAGCCGGGGCACGCACACGGCGACGGGCCGGAGGTACGAGGTGCGCGGTCTGGACATGATCCGCGTACAGGACGGCAGGATCGTCGAGCACTGGGCTGTGAGAGACGCGGTGGCCATGCGTCATCAGCTCGGGCAGTGACACGCGGAGAGCCGGCGCGGTCGAGCACGGACGTCAGCCGGTTCGCTTGATTTCGCGACGCCAGCCGGGCCGGTTGATTTCGCGACGCCAGCCGGGCCGGTTGATCGCAGACGACCTGGTGGTTCAGGTGACAACCTGCCGCGACTCCACGTGCCCGCCCCTCCGCCTGAATGCCCGCCCAACTGCGTACCTGCGCGCCCGTCCCCGCCCTGGCGCCTGCCCGCCCATCTGAGCGCGCGCCCGCACGTCGGCACCCTCCCGCATGACCGCCCGTCCGTCCATTCACGCGCCTGCGCGCCTGGCACCCTCCCGAGCGACTAACCGCTCGCCTGTCTGCGTGCCCGCCCGCCTGCCCCGCGCAGTTGCCCATTTGCCAGCCCAGCGCGCCCGCCCGCCGCCTCGCACACCACTCCCGTGGACGCAACCTCGCACACCTGCCGGCCTGCCCGCACACCTGCCGGCCTGCCCGCTCGCCTGCCTAGCCCAGCTGCCAGTGAGCCAGCCAGTCAACCCGCCACGCAGCCAGCCAACCCACCACCCAACCGCCCAGGTCGAGCACACTCGATCGTTCCACTGAGTCAATACCGCGCGACCAAGCGCAGCCCTGTCTCCACAAGGAGCCAGCCAACCCGCTGCTCCCACGTACCGGACGCAGATCGTGACCGGCGGGCCAGGCGGTGACGATCGGCCTCCGCCCGCAGCTCGCGGCCCCTCTCCCGCTCGACATACAGGTACAAGTCAGGATCTAACATCGAACGCCCTCAATTCCTGATGGCCGATGGTTGATGGGTCAGGCGCGGAACGGGAAGCCGTACGTCTGGACGGCGACGTTCTCCCGCCCCTCCGTGTCCCCCGCGTCCCGCGCCGCCTCCGCCCGCACCTGATAACCCCGCACCAACTCACCGATCTCCGCACGCAGGGAGCGCAGTTCCGCCACGTTGAGCGGCATCAGCGACTCGGAGGAGAAGGCGGAGTCGCGCCAGTCGTCGCTCCACGCCCCCTTGGCGTCGAGGTAGCTCTCGTACAGTTCGACGCGCTGCCGGGCGTACACCCGGGAAACGGCGGTGTGGACGGCGTTGCGCTCGGGGGCGTCGCGGAAGTCCTCGTCCATGGAGGACATGCTGGTGACCACCGGCCGCCACCATCGCTGCCTGGCGTCGCCGCCGGGCCCCTCGAACTCCTCGATGATGCCGTGCTTGGCCAGTTTGCGCAGGTGGTAGCTGACCAGCGACACGGCCTCGCCCACCTGGTCGGCGAGTTGTGAGGCCGTGGCCGTGCCCGCGACGTAGAGCGCGCGGTAGAGCTTGATGCGCAGGGGGTGGCCCAGGGCTTTGAGCGTGTCGAGGTCGGTGATGCGGCGGGTCTGTTCGGGGGAGGACATGACTCCACCCTAGATACGAAAGAAAAATTGCGCAACTTTTCTTTCGTATCTAGCGGAAGAGCCACCGGGTCTGGGCGTAGTCGCCCTTGCGGAACCCCAGCACCTTGGCCGGAGCCACCGCGAACACCATCGCCTCTCCCCCATGGGCGTTGACGAACCCCTGGTCCCCCACGTCGAAGTGCCACTCCGCGGTGTACTTCGCCTCCCACGCGTCAGCCAGCCGCTTGAGCCTCACCGGGTCGGTGACGCGCTCGGCCACCCCCTCCACCATCAGGTCCAGCCCCTCGTGCAGAGCGCTGGCCCCCGTGGTCAGCACACAGTTGCGGTTGCCCTCCAGGTTCCTGGCCTTCTGCTCCTCCGCCCCCGTACAGAAGTGCAGGGCGTCGTCCTGCCAGACGCCCATCAGCGTGGTGACGTGCGGGCGGCCGTCGGCGCGCACCGTGCTCAGCCAGTACGTCTCAGCGTTCGTGAGCTGCTCCCTGGCCTCGGCCCAGGGGGTCGCGGCGGCGTTCTGGGCGCTGAAGCGGGCATCAAGCTGCGTCGTGGGTTCCATGGTCGCTCCCTCGGATCGGCTGTCTCCAGGACAGACCGGCGGAGCCCCCGGAACTCATCGCGTCGAGAGGACCGGCAGGTCGTAGACCCGGCGGACGCTGCTTCCGAGCCTGCTCACGTCCGCCCCGTAGACGTGCAGCGACACCCCCGTCTCCGAGCTGGTGTTGCGCACCTTGTGGATGTCACCGGGCGGCGCGAACCCGCTGACCTCCCCCGGACGGTTCTCCGCCCGCCCGATCTCGACGAGATGATCGCCCAGGTCGCGGTAGAGCGTCTCGTTCTCGATGCCGCTGAGGATGCCGAACGTGCACCACGACACGTGGTCGTGGATCACCGTGTCCTGGCCGGGGCGCCAGACGACGCCGACGACGGAGAAGTGCTCCTCGGCGTGGAGGAGGTGGGAGACGTACCGTTCGGGCGAGCCCGCCCGCTCCTGCGGCGTGAGGATGTCGAGGCTGGGGAGGTGCTCGCGGAGCAGGGCGGCGACGGCGAGCGCGGTCTCATGGCCGTCGAGCCGGCGGCCGACGATCCGCGACACGCCCGAGACGATCGGTTCGAGCCCGGGCCTGGCGACTGTGGTGGCGGCCACATCCATGGTCATCCCCTAGGAAGAATCAGCAATCTGCCTTCCCCTCCTACGGTCCTTCATCTGCAACGATAGGTCCAACAGAAGTCTTCTGGGCGACCTATAGATACGATTGATGAATGCTGGATGTCGTACGCCTGCGCGTCCTCGTGGCCGTCGCCCGCAAGGGCTCGCTCACCGCCGCGGCCAAGGAGCTGCACTACTCGCAGCCCTCCGTCAGCCACCACCTGGCCCGCCTGGAGGCCGAGACAGGAGCCAAGCTCATCCAGCGGGCCGGGCGCGGCATCCGGCTCACGGAGGCGGGCCGGCTGCTCGCCGAGCGGGCCTCCGACATCATCGGCCGCCTCGACGCCACCGCCGAGGAGCTGGCCGCTCACGTGGGGCTGCGTTCCGGACGCGTGCGCCTGGCCGCCTTCCCCTCCGCGCTCGGCACGTTCATCCCGAAGGCCGCCGGCCTGATGGCCGCCGCCCACCCCGGCCTGCGCCTGCAGCTCACCGAGACCGAGCCGCCGGAGGCGCTGCGGCTGCTGCGGGCCGGGCGCGTGGACGTGGCGGTGATGTTCCGGTACGACGACACCGCCCCCGAGGACGGCGGCCTCCACCTGCTCCACCTCCTCGACGACCCCAGCTACCTCGTCTCCGGCACGACACCCGGGGAGCTGGCCGACCACGCGGAGTCGGCGTGGATCGCCGGGTGCGACCGGTGCCGCAGCCATCTGCTGGACGTCTGCGACAAGGCGGGGTTCGAGCCGCGGATCGCGTTCACCAGCGACGACATCGTGGCCGTGCAGGCGCTGGTGGCTGCCGGGCTGGGCCTGACCATGCTGCCGGGGCTGGCGCTGGCCGCGCACCGGCATCCGGAGGTCGAGGTGACGGAGGTGCCGGGGTCCACCCGGCATGTGTACGCGGCGGTTTACGGTGATCCGCCCCATCCCCCGGCCACCGAGGCGCTGCTGACCGCTCTGCGGGAAAGCCTTTGACGCCGGTTCTAGCATGGCCCCATGCCGGACATCTCAACACTCGCCATCTTCTGCGTGGCCACCCTCGGGCTGCTGCTCGTCCCCGGGCCCGCCGTCCTCTACATCGTCACCAGAAGCGTCTCCCAAGGCCGCACCGCCGGCCTGATCTCCGTGCTCGGCATCCACACCGGCTCGATCGTGCACATCGCCGCCGCCGCGCTGGGCATCAGCGCGCTGCTGGCCGCCTCGGCCACGGCGTTCACGATCGTCAAGTACGTGGGCGTGGCGTACCTGCTCTGGCTCGGCGTCCGCAAGCTCATGCAGAAGGGCGGCGGCGAGGAGACCATCGAGCTGAAGGTGCAGTCGCGGCGGCGGCTGTTCTGGGAGGGGTTCGTGGTGAACGTGCTCAACCCCAAGACCGCGATCTTCTTCCTGGCCTTCCTGCCGCAGTTCGTCGTCCCCTCGGCGGGGCCGGTCTGGCTGCAGATCCTGGTGTTCGGCCTCGTGTGGCTGCTGCTCGGGATGGCGTCGGACGGCACGTACGCGATGCTCGCCTCCGCCCTCGCCGGCCGCATCCGGAGCTCGGCCCGCGCACGACGGCGGCTGGACGTCGGCAGCGGACTCGTGTACCTGGGACTGGCCGCCTGGCTCACGACCGAGAAGGCCTGACAAGCCAGGAAATTTCCCCGCCTTGATGCGATAGTGAGAGGGAGATCAGGCGCTGATCGGGAGCTTCCTCTTCCGTACGTAGCTGACAGGTAGCGGACCTATGGACACGCCACCACACCGCCTCGGGCTCGAACGAGTCGTAGAGGTCTTTTCCGGTCATGACGACCTCGTCGGCACGACCGGCTCCGGATACGCGATCGGTGCCGACCTGGTGCTGACCTCCGGGCAGGTGGTGGCGCCCTGCCAGGTGCGGCCATCGTGGTCCGGACGCTGGCTCACGGCCGAGCCGGTGTGGCGGGGGCGCGGCGGCGCGGACGTGGTGCTGCTCCGCGTGTCCGAGGCGGCCTGGGGCGAGCTGCCCGGGATCTCCCACCAGCGCTGGGCCAGGGTGGCGGGGGGCGGCTCGTATCGGCTGCGGTGCGTGGCCCGAGGTTTCGCGCAGGCTGGGGAGCGGGGCGGGCTGCGGGCCGCGCAGACGCTGTCCGGGCTGGTCAGCCCGCCGACCGGTGCGGTGTCCAAGGCGATGGTGGTGAGCGTCCTCTCGCCCGACCTCGACGCGACGCCCACCTCGGCGTCACCTTCGCCCTCGCCGTCATCTTCGCCCTCGCCGTCACCTTCGCCCTCCTCCGGGCTCGACGTCGCGCCCGACCCCCTCTGGCTCGGTATGTCGGGTGCCGCGCTGCTCGCCGAGCCCGCCGGCCAGCTCGTCGGCGTGGCCCTCCCCCGTTCCGGTGGGTACGCGGAGCGCCGCCTGGACGCCGTGCCCGTGACCGCGCTGCTGCGCGATGCCCGTTTCCGCGAGCTGGCAGGGGTGCCGCCGGGGCCGGTGGAGACCGTGTCCGAGTGCGACCGTTCGGTGGCTCTGCCCGCGCTGCTCGTACCGGCTCGCGAGCCGCTGCCGCCCGACTGCCCTGACTGGGTGCTGTTGATGGCGCGGCACGCGGTGGTGCCGTTCCTGGGGCGGGGCGAGGAGCTGGATGAGCTGCGTGCCTGGGCCGCCGAGCCCGGGCCGCTGTCGATCGCGGTGCTGAGCGGGCGCGGGGGGACGGGGAAGACGCGGCTGGCGGGCGAGCTGTGCGTGGAGTTGACGGAGGCGGGGTGGGATGCGGGGTTCCTGCCCTTGGAGGTGGTGACGCGGCTGCTGTCCGGGGAGCGGGTCGCGGCGCAGGTGTCGGGCGGACGTGCGGAGCAGCAGGCGTCGGGTGGGCGGGCCGTGGGCGGGGCGGCCGGTGAGGTCGTGACGCTCGACGCGGTGCGGCCCACTCTGGTGGTGGTGGACCGGCCGGAGGCGTCCTCGCCGGTGGTGGGCGAGCTGGTGCGGCGGCTGGCCAAGCACGGGCACAACGCGCGGGTGCGGTTGCTGCTGGTGGCGCGGGAGCCGGGCGAGGCCGAGTGGTGGCGGCGGCTGGACACGGCGGCGGGCGGCTGGCTCAGACGGCTCAACACCACCACCGTGCAGCTCAACGCCCGTCCACTGACGCTGACCGAGCGGAACGAGCACGCGCGGGCGGCCATGAAGGCGTTCGCGCCGAGCCGGGCCGCGCTGCCCACGCCACCGAAGCTCGACGAT
Source organism: Nonomuraea monospora (assembly GCF_039531895.1). Lineage (NCBI taxonomy): Bacteria > Bacillati > Actinomycetota > Actinomycetes > Streptosporangiales > Streptosporangiaceae > Nonomuraea > Nonomuraea monospora. The sequence continues at coordinate 78,974 of NZ_BAAAQX010000043.1, read as the reverse complement.
CCGGAGTACGGCCTTCCGCTCCATGTCCACCTGGCCGCGCTGCTGCGGCTGTGCGATGGCGACGGGGAGCCGGGGGGCGCGGGTGGCGGCGGGCTGATCGGGCGGTTCCTGGCGCGTGAGCGGTGTCAGTGGGGACGGGTCTGGCCGGACGACGAGGAGCACCTCAGCGAGGCGACGGCGCAGCAGGCGGTGGCGGTTCTCACGCTCACCACGCCGACGCCCGCCGAGCTTCCCGGCCTTCTGACAGCCGTCCCGGGGCTTCGTTCCCGGGTTCCCGGCCAGGCGAGTGACGTGTCCCCTCCTGACGCCGACGTCCGGGACGGCACGCTCACCGTGGCCCGCTGGCTGACGCACCTCTTCCCGACCCCTCCCGACCAGCTCCGTGGCGGACGGCCCGCGCCGCTCGGGCATGACCTGGTGGCCGAGCAGCTCCTGGCCGAGACCGAGGACCTGGACGCGCTCGTGCTCGCCGTGCACGACCATGAAGGCCGCACGGTCCATCACCTCGTACGCCTGCTCGACGTTCTGCGGCTGTCGGCGGCCAGGAAGCCGGTCAGGGCGGCGCTGTGGTCGTTGATCGCCAGCCGCCTGGGCAAGCTGGCCGGGGAGGCTGTGGCGAACCCCGCCACCGGGCTCGGCGATGCGCTGAATGCGGCGCTCCTGCTGTTCGCGGGCGACAGGCAGCTCGCCGAGATCGTGGCTGCGCTGCCGATCGCGGCGCGGGCGCCGCAGGCCGGGCTGGGGTGCCGGGCGCTCAATGTGACGCTGGCCGAGCTGGCCATACGTCATCGGCGGGGCAGCGGGGGGCGGCTCGCGCTGGCCGGGGCGTTGACCTGGCTGTCGAGTGCGCTGGCGGCCGTGGGCAAGGTCGGGGAGGCGGTCGTCGCGGCGGCCGAGGCCGTGGAGACGTATGCGGGCGCTCCCCCGTACGAGGAGGCTGCCGGACGGGCGGAGGCGCTGTTCGGGCTGGGGGCGTGTCTGCTGCTCGGTGGGGAAGCGGGCGGGGCGTTCAAGCCCGCGCAGGAGGCGGCGGCGCGGTACCGGATTCTGGCCGAGGAGGATCCCCGTTTCGCGGAGCCGGCGCGCAGGGCGCACTACAACGTCGCCTGTGCGTTGCTGGAGCTCGGGCGGCTGGGTGAGGCGGTGGAGGCGTTCGAGGCGGCGGGTGGGAGTGGCGAGTTCGCGTCTCACGTGAGAGGGATTCTGGCTGTGCTGCCCGAGTCGGTCATGGCTCGGCGTGCTGGTGAGGTGGTGGCGGGGGTCTTCGGAGCGCGCACGCCGCCGACCGCGACCACAGCCACGACCAGGACCGGCGGTGAGGGCGAGGGCGGAACTGGAGGCAAGGCTGCGGCTGAAACCGGGCCCGGAGCCAGAGCTGGGGCTGAGCCTGGGCCTGGGCCTGGGGCTGGGGCTGGGCCTGGGGCTGAGCAGCGGACGGCGGCGTTTCAGTCGCCTGGCCCGCTGACCTCGTTCGAGGAGACCGCCGTTGATGACGCGCTGCCCGACCTGGCCGCCTGCCTGGCCGCAGCCGCCACCACAGCCGTCAAGAACACCGCCGCCACCAGCAGAAACGTGGCCCACCACCTCCACCGCACCGCCACCTGGCTGGAGGCGAACGACAGACCGGCAGAGGCGCGCGCCCCGGCCGCCGAGGCAGTCGCGCGACTGCGGGCACTGGCCGCCGAGGAGCCGGGCCTGCGGGCCATGCTGGCGTCGGCCGCGGCGGCGCTGTCCAGGTTGCACGCCCGGCTGGAGGATCTGGACGCCGCCGTGCGTTCGGCCGCTGAAGCCGTACGGAACCTGCGCGCCCTCGTCACGCTGGAACCGGACGAGCACCGCCCCGCCCTCACCGGCCGGCTTCTCGACCTCGGCGAGCTGCTGCTGATGGACGACCGTCCCGACGAGGCGCTCGCCCCGCTGCAGGAGGCGATGACCGTGGCGGCCGAACGGCGCACGGCCACCCACGCCAGGGGCAGGCGGCTGCTCGGTCTCTGCCTGGACGAGCTGGGCAGGACCGCCGACGGGCTGGCGCACCTCGAGATCGCCGCCGAGCTGTACGACGTGCTGAGCCTCGACGACGACTCCTACCTCGCCCACCTCGACGAGGCACGCGGACGGCTGGAGTCGGCCCGGCAGCCCGACCCTCCGGCGGCGGAGCCGTGGCTGCCGTCCAGGTCCCGGTCGGAGGAGGCCGCGCAGCCCTGGTTACCGTTTAGGTCCCGGCCTGAGGAGGGCGCGCAGCCGTGGTTGCCGTCCAGGTCCCGCCCTGAGGAGGCCGTGGAGCGGGCGGAGCGGCGGCTAGCCGAGTGCAGGGAGGCCGTCGAGGGCGACGATACGCCGGGGATCGAGCAGATTCATGCGTACCTGTCCGCGCAAGCCACGCTCGCCCAGGCCTGGGCGGACGCGGGCCGGCCAGGGGACGGGTTCGCGCTGGCGATGCAGGCCGCCGAGCTGCTGCAACGGCACGCCGGGGCCGACCGGCCGCACGCGATCGCCGTCGGCATGGTGGCCGCGGCGCTCGGGCGTTCGCTCGTGGGCCTCGGACGGTACAAGGAGGCCATTCCGCACCTGCTCACGGCCATCGAGTCGTACGAACCGCACGCCGCGGCGAGCGCCGAGTTCCGTACGGAGCTGGCGCGGCTCATGGTCCTGGAGACCCTCGCCCTGTCGCGCGCCGCCTGCCCGTCCGACGCGGAGGCCGCCGCGGATCGGGTGGTGGGGCTGTACGAACGGCTCGTGTCCGAACGTGCTGAGGACCCGCTGGCCCTGGCCGGGGCGCTCCGGTTGCAGGGCGGGATCCGCTTCGCCAGGCAGAGCCCTGACAGTGCGCTGCGATCGGTCACTCGTGCGCTCGAACTCGTCCCGTCTCCCTCCAGCGTCGAGGAGCGGCTGCTGGCCGCCACCTGTCTGGAGCTGGCCGGGCTGTGTCTGGCGGAGCTGCACGAGAGGGACACCGCCCGCGACCGGCTGGCCGAGGGAACGGCGGCCATGGGACGGATCGGGACCGTTCCGCACGATCTGGTCGGCGTGCATCTGCTGGCGTTGGTTCGGCTGGCCGGGATTCGGGTGGCGGAGGAGGGGCCGGGGGCGGGGGTAGCCCTGTATGCGCAGGTCCTCGGGTTGCGGCCGGTGCCTGGGGCGCCGGTGCTGGACGACGTCGTGGAGGAGCTGGCTCGGTTCGCGGGGCAGCCTGGGGTGGTGGTGGATGGGCTGGTGGGGCCGCTCACGGCGTTCACGGAGGCGTTGGAGCGGGAGGTGCCGCTGAGCAGCGGGGCGGTGGAGACTTACGGCCGGTACGGGCGGTGTCTGGTGCGGCTCGGTGCTGGGGCGGCGGGGGTGGGTGACGGTGCGAGTGCCGTCGCGGTCGCGGAGTTGGCTGTGCGGGTCTATCGGGGGCTCGCGTGTGTGGCGCCCGCCTTTCGGGAGGCGCTCGCCTCGGCCCTCGCGACGCTTGCCGCCCTGCCTGATGACCGGGCCGATGCGGCGGGGCTGGCGGTGTATGAGCAGGCCATCGACCTGCTGACGCAGCACGTGGCCGGTGAGCGCGGCGACCACGGCCCGCACGTTACCGATGAGCGGCCGGCTCGGATGCTCGCCGACACCCTCCACCGCTACGCGGCCGAGCTGCTCGACCGTGGCCGGGCCGTGGAGGCGCTGGCGCACTGCGAGCGAGCCGCCGACCTCTGCGACGAGCTGGACGACCCGGCCCTCGCCGCCGTCACCTACGCCCAGCTCGGCTCCACCCTGGCCGCACTCGACCGCCCCCAGGCCGCCCTGGAGGCGATGGCCTGGTCACTGGCCGAACTGGACCGCGCAGGGGAGACGGAACACGAGCCGGACCACGCTGGTGTAGCGGGACACGAGCTGCGCCGTCCCGGAGAGGCGGGGCACGAGCCCAACCGCCCCGGAGAAGCAGGACATGGGATGCCGGGCGGCAGCGACCCGAGGCGGGTGCGGGCGCAGGCGATCCAGGTCAAAGGCCGGGTGCTGCGCACGTTCGGCCGCGACCAGGAGGCGATGGCGCACCTCGTGGAAGCCCTGCGCCTGTTCACGGACCTGCACGAGCCGCTGGCCGCCGCCGAGACCGCCGCCCTGATCGCCGACGACCTCCTGGCCGCCGGACGCCCGCAGGAGGCCGCCGAGTACGCACGTACCGCCACGACCGGCCACGAGCCGGGCACCGTGAAGCACGCCCTGGCCACTCAGCGCCTGGCCAGGTGCCACATGATGCTGGGCGAGCTGGCCGCCGCGAACACGCTGGTGGAGGGCCTGATCCCGCTGGCCAGACGCTCCCCGGACGACCTGACGCACCGGGCGATCCTGGCCGACTCGCTGGCGCAGAGCTCGGAGCTGATGCCGCTGCTGCGTCTGGACGGCGGCGCGGAGGCGGAGACGCGGGCACGTGAGGCGATCGCGATCTACGACGAGCTGCTGACGACGGGCATGAACGCGCAGGCCCTGCACACCAGCCGCGCCGGAGCCTGCCTCACGCTGGCTTCTGCGCTGCGGATGCGGGACCTGGCGGCGGAGGCGATCCTGCCGTTGCGGGAGGCGGTGGCGGCGCTGGAGCGGTTCTCACCGGGGAACCCGATGCAGGCCGGGCTGCTGTCGCGGGCGATGCTCATGCTGGGTGACGCGCTGATGGAGGCGGGCCGGGCGCTGGAGGCCGGGCTGGTCTTCCACCGCAGCACGCAGGTGACGCGGGACGAGCTGACCAGGGCGGTGGCGCACGCCAGGCTCGGCTTCTGCCAGCAGGAGCTGGGCAGGGACGACGCGGCCGACGCCGCCCTGCGCGTCTCCGCCGATCTGCTGCGTGAGCTGCCGGTGGCGGAGCCGGACCTGTTGCGTGACGTGCTGGCCGGACGGCTGAAGCTGCTGGAGAAGGCGGGCCGGACGCACGACGCGAAGGCGGTGGAGGCCGAGCTGCGCCGCCTGAGCTGACTCAAGGCAGGGGCCGGAGGGAAGCGCCGCCTGAGCTGACGGCCGGTTCCGTCAGATGGGCGGCCACTGCCGTAGGGCCATGTCGGCCACCAGGTGGAGCTCGTCGCCAGTCGCGCCCCCGGCGGCCTGGACGGCGATGCCGTTGGCGACGGCCATGAGGTAGCGGGCGAGCACCTCGGGATCGGCCTGTTCAGGCAGGTCGCCCTCGTCAACGGCCCGCTGGAGCCGTTCCCGCAGGAGTGAGACGCCGTGGTTGCGCCAGGCCGTCAACGTGTCGCGAGCGCCGAGCCCCGCCTCGCCCGCCGCCAGGGAGCCCTGGACGCCGAAGCACCCGGCAGGACACTCCGGATCGGTGGTGGCCCGGACGGAGCCGTGGAGGAAGGCCGAGGCCACCTGCGCCGCCGTCGGCTCCTCCACGGCCCGGGGGACGTAGGCGGCGGGGCCGTCGGTGTAGCGCTGCAGGGCCTTGTGGAACAGGTCGTCCTTGCTGCCGAAGGCGGCGTACATGCTGGTCCGGCTGATGCCCATGGCGTTGGTCAGGTCGGTGAGGCTGGCGCCCTCGTAGCCCTGCTCCCAGAAGACGCGCATGGCCGCGTCGAGCGCCTTGTCGGCGTCGAAGCCGCGCGGCCGGCCGATCGGCGCCTTGCTCCGGGTGGTCATGTGGTCGATCATATCCCCTTTTGTACCGATCGGTTCCGAAGTGATACGGTACCGATCGGTACAGAAGTATGACGAGGTGAGAAGCATGGGACAGTTCGAAGGTAAGACCGCCGTCGTCACCGGCGGCGGAACGGGGATCGGCCTGGCGACCGCCGTCCGGCTGGCGGCCGAGGGCGCGCACGTCTTCATCACCGGCCGCCGCAAGGAGGTCCTGGACGCGGCGGTGCAGCGCATCGGCTCGGCGACGGCCGTGCGGGGCGACATCGCCGACCCGGCCGACCTGGACCGGCTCTACGCCGCGGTCCAGGCCCGGGGCAGGGGCCTGGACGTGCTGTTCGCCAACGCCGCGTACGCGTCGTTCGCGACGCTGGAGCAGACCACCCCGGAGCACTTCGACGAGACCTTCGGCGTCAACGTCCGTGGCACCCTGTTCACGGTGCAGAAGGCGCTGCCGCTGCTCAACGACGGCGCGTCGGTGATCCTGAACAGCTCGGTGCGGGCCGGCGACGGCGTCGCGGCGTTCGGCGCGTACGCGGCGTCCAAGGCGGCGGTCCGTTCCTTCGCCCGGACCTGGGCCAACGAGCTCAAGGACCGGGGGATCCGGGTCAACGCGATCTCCCCGGGCACCATCGACACCCCCGGGCTCGACGGCGTGGTCGAGGGGGGCGACACGCCCGTCAGCAAGTCGGACTTCGCCGCGGCGGTCCCGCTCGGCCGGATCGGACGCCCGGAGGAGGTCGCCAACGTGGTGGCCTTCCTCGCCTCCGACCAGGGCAGCTTCTTCCTGGGCGCCGACCTGGTCGTCGACGGAGGCGAGATGCACCTCTGAAAGAGGCGCCGAGAAGGCCGGCGGGCCGCCGCTGAGGGCCCGAGGAGGGCAGGGCAGGCCCACGCCAAAGACGCAGGAAGGCCCGCCAGGGCCGCCGCCAAGACGGAGGAAGGCCGCACAGTCCCGCCGCCAAGACGGAGGAAGGCCGCGCAGGCCCGCCGCTAAGGGCGGAGGAAGGCCAGCAAGGCAGCCGCCAGCTCCTCCGGCGCCTCCTCGGCCATGTGGTGCCCGCTGTCGATCACCTGCCCGGTCACCTCATCGGCCCACCCCCGCCAGATCTCCAGCGGGTCCTCATACAGCTCCTCCATGTCGTCCTTGGCCGACCAGAGGAACAACACGGGACAGCCCAGCCGCCGCCCCGCCCGCCGATCGGCGTCGTCGGCGGCCCGGTCCACCGTCAGCCCCGCCCGGTAGTCCTCGCACATGGCGTGCACGGTCGCCGGGTCGTGGATGGCCCGCCGGTAGTCCTCGTACGCCTCCTCCCCCATCTCCCCGGCCGTCCCCCGGTACCAGCCGTCCGGGTCGGCGTTGATCACCCGCTCGGCGGGCTTGGCGGTCTGCCCGAGGAAGAACCAGTGCCACCAGGCGGCGGCGAACCGGGCGTCGGCGCGGGCGAGCGCCTCGCCGATGGGGATGCCGTCCATCACCACCAGGCGGGTGACGGCGCCGGGGTGGTCGGCGGCGAGGCGGTGGGCGACGTACGAGCCGCGATCGTGTCCCGCGACGGCGAAGCGTTCGTGCCCGAGCGTCCGCATGAGGGCCACCATGTCGCGGGCCATGGCGCGCTTGGAGTAGGGCTCGTGGTCGGGGGTGGTGCGCGGTTTGCCGGAGCGCCCGTACCCGCGCAGGTCCGGACAGATCACCGTGTGGTGCGGGGCGAGGAGGGGGGCGACGCGGTGCCAGGTCGCGTGGGTGCGGGGGTGGCCGTGCAGGAGCAGCAGTGGGCTGCCGGAGCCGCCGTACCGGACGAACAGCTCCGTCTCGCCCACGCTGATCAGGTCGCTCTCGAAGTCTTCGAACATCCGGCCGCCCCTACCCCCGGGGCGGCGAGGTCAGGCGTCCGCTTGGGCCGCCGTCTCGCGGGCCCACCGGTAGTCGGCCTTTCCGGCCGGTGAGCGCACCATCTCGGTGACGAACGCGTACGTGCGCGGCACCTTGTACCCGGACAGGAGCTGCCTGCAGTGCGCGTCCAGGTCGGCGGCGGTGACCTCGACCCCGGGGCGGGCCTCGATGACAGCCGCGACCTTGTTGCCCCACCGCTCGTCGGGCACCCCGGTCACCACCGCGTCGAACACCGCCGGATGCCCCTTGAGCACCGCCTCGATCTCCTCGGGGAACACCTTCTCCCCGCCGGTGTTGATGCACTGGGAGCCGCGGCCGAAGATGTTCACGGTGCCGTCGGGGTCGACGGTGGCGAGGTCGCCCGTGAGCAGCCAGCGGGTGCCGTCCTCGTCGGTGACGAAGGTGCGGCTGGTCTTGTCGGGGTCGTTGTAGTAGCCGAACGCCACCCGCCCCGACCTGGCGACGGTGCCGAGCTGGCCGGATCCGGGCTCCACGGGCCGGCCCTTCTCGTCGAGCACGGCCAGCTTGACGACGGAGTTCGGCTGGTAGCGCAGGCCCTTCTCGGGTGAGGAGCCGGCCACGCCTGAGGCGGTGTAGCCGGACTCGGTGGAGCCGAAGCTGTCGAGGATCATGATGTTGGGCAGCAGCTCCTGAAGGCGGTCGCGGACGGCTCCGCTCAGGATCGCGCCGGTGGAGCTGATCACGAACAGCGAGGAGACGTCGTACGAGCCGCGCTCCAGGGCTTCGGCCATCGGCCTGGCCATGGCGTCGCCGGTGATGCTGATGGTGATCGCGCGTTCGGCCTCCGCCGCCCGCCACACCGCGTCGGCATCGAACTTGCGCACGAACACGATGGTCGAGCCCATCCACCAGGTGAGGAACATGGCCATCTGGGCGGCCCCGTGCATGAGCGGCGAGGCGGCCAGCATCACGGTGGGGTTGGCCTTGACGGCCTCGTCGATGACCTCCTGCGGGCTGGTGCGCGGCTCGCCGTACGGGTTGCCGCCGCCGAAGCCCATGAACAGGTCCTCGACGTGCCACATGGCGCCCTTGGGCATGCCGGTGGTGCCGCCGGTGTAGATGATGTAGACGTCCTGGCCGGAGCGCGGCTCGAAGCCCCGTTCCGGCTTGCCGCGCTCGATGGCCGTCCCGTACGGCACCGCCGACTCGATGGACGGCGGCCCGCCCGCGACGATGAGGTGCTGGAGCAGCGGCGCCTGCTCCAGCACGGCGCTCACCCTGGGCTCGAACTCGACGTCGTAGATCAGCGCCCTGATGTCGGAGTCGCGGTAGAGGTAGAGCAGCTCGGCCTCGACGTAGCGGTAGTTGACGTTGATCGGTACGGCCCGGATCTTGAGCACGGCGAGCATGCCGGCGACGTACTCGATGCCGTTGTAGAGGTGCAGGCCGACGTGCTGGCCGGGCTGGATGCCGAGGTCCAGGAGGTAGTGGGCGAGCCGGTTCGCCTCGGCTTCCAGCTCGGCGTAGGTGCGGCGCTCCTGGCCGCAGACGACGGCCGTGCGCTCCCCGATCGTGTCCGCGAGGCCTTCGAACAGGTCAGCGTGGTTGAACTCCATCAGGGTCTCTCCCGTCCGACGATCCACATCGCGAAGAACTGGGCTCCCCCGCCGTACGCGTGGCCGAGCGCCGTACGAGCGCCGTCCACCTGGTGCTCGCCCGCCATGCCGCGCACCTGAAGCGCGGCCTCGGCGAACCTGATCAGCCCCGACGCCCCGATCGGGTTGCTCGACAGCACCCCGCCTGAGGCGTTCCACGGGGTGTCGCCGTCGAGCGCGGTGGCGCCCGACTCGGTGAGCTTCCAGCCCTCACCTTCCGCCGCGAACCCCAGGTTCTCCAGCCACATGGGCTCGTACCAGGAGAACGGCACGTACACCTCGGCCACGTCGATCTGCCGTCGCGGGTCGGCGATGCCGGCCTGCCGGTAGACGTCGGCGGCGCAGTCCTTGCCCGCCTGGGGGCTGACCGTGTCGCGCCCTGCGCGGAAGATCGGCTCGGAGCGCATGGCGGTGCCGTGCACCCAGGCGGGGGTGCCGGTGGCGGCCGACTCCGACGACAGGACGATCGCGCAGGCGCCGTCGCTGGACGGGCAGGTCTCCAGGTAGCGGATGGGCTCCCAGAGCATGGGCGTGGACTCGACCATCTTCTGGTCGATGCCGGGGATCTTGAGGTGCGCGTACGGGTTCTTCAGCGCGTTCAGCCGGTCCTTGACGGCCACCAGCGTGCCGATGTGGCCGGGGGCGCCGGACCTGCGCATGTACTCGCGGATGTGCGGCGCGAAGTAGCCGCCCGCGCCCACCACCAGCGACGCGCTGAACGGCAGGTGGGTGGACAGCGCCCAGGTGGCGTTGGACTCCGACTGCTTCTCGAAGGCGACCACCAGCACCCGCTCGTGCACGCCGCCCTGGATGAGCGAGGCGCCGACCAGGGCCGTGGAGCCGCCGACGCTGCCCGCCGTGTGCACGCGCATCATCGGCTTGCCGGCCGCGCCGAGCGCGTCCGCGAGGTACGCCTCCGGCATCATCACGCCCTCGAACAGGTCGGGCGCCTTGCCGATGACCACGGCGTCGATGTCCTTGAACGTCAGCCCGGCGTCCTCCAGCGCGCGCAGCGCCGCCTCGCGCACCAGGCCGGCGATCGAGACGTCCCTGCGCTTGGTCGTGTAGTGCGTCTGGCCGACGCCGATGACCGCACACCGGTTACCCATGGTCATGCCTCCAGGACGGTCACGAGGTTCTGCTGCAGGCAGGGGCCGCTCGCGGCGTGCGCGACCGTGCGGCCCGCCGTCCCGTCGTGGATGCGGCGGGCGGCCTCGCCGATGCGGATGAGGCCGGTGGCCATGACGGGGTTGGCGGCGAGCGGGCCGCCCGACGGGTTGATCACGGTGCCGCCGCCCAGTTCGAGCGCCTCGCGCAGGATGACCTCCTCGTGCGGGAACTGGGCGTGCAGCTCGGCCACCTCGACGGGCCCCTTGCCGACCCCGGCGGCGCGGGCCGCGTCGGCGGCGGACGCCGACCTGGCCAGGTCGCGCAGGCCCAGGTAGTGCGGCTCGGTGCGGTGCGCGATGCCCCTGATGTAGGCGGGGCGCGGGCTCAGCTCGGTGGCCAGGTCGCCGGCGGCGAGCACGATCGCGGCGGCGCCGTCCGTGATGGGCGGCACGTCCGTCTTCTTGAGCGGCTGTACGGCGAAGTCGTCCCCTTCGGGTTCGGGCAGGTCGAACGCGTACGGGTTGCCCCGGCCGTCGGCCCTGCTGCGCCGGACGATCTCGTCGAGCTCCTGCCGGTCGGCGCCCACGGCGGCGGCTTGGAGCGCGGCGTAGGAGAGCTGGTCGAGGCCGAGCGGGGCCAGGTAGTACGGGTCGAGCTGCAACGTCATGATCGTCCGCAAATCGCCGAGCGACGACTTGCCGAACCCGTAGACCAGGGCGGAGTCGACGTCGCCGTGCTGGAGCCGCACCCACGCCTCGTACAGGGCCCAGGCGCCGTCCATCTCGACGTGGCTCTCGGAGATCGGCGGCCAGGCGGCCAGCGCGTCGAGCGCCGAGACGAACGAGAACGGCGCGCCCGCCAGGTAGTCGCAGCTTCCCGAGCAGGTGAAGCCGAACCGCTTGAGCCCGGTGCGCTCCTTGACCTCGCTGATCACGGGGTGGATCAGCTCGTGCTCGCTCAGCCCGGTGTCGGTGCCGGTGTGCCGCGTCTGCGCGAACGCGACGATGGCCACGTCTCTCATGCCAGCTCCACATCAGGCTCGCCGGTGGGGGCGAACCAGCGGATGTTCGCCATGGACGCCGTGCGCTCGCTCTCGGGCACCCAGACCGCCCTGACCCGCATGCCCTGGCGCACCTCGTGCGCGGGCACGTCGCCGATGAGGGCGATCATGGGGATGTCGGCCCCGTCGAGCAGGATGTACGCCGACACGAAGGGCACCTCGGGGGCCCGGGGGTCGGGCAGGTTGTTGATGGCGAAGGTGGTGATCGTGCCGGTGTCGGGGAGTTCGAGCGTGTCGGGGAGGTTGTTTCCGCATTCGGGGCAGGCCAGCCGGAGCGGCACGTACACCTTCTCGCACTGCTCGCAGCGGCTGCCGAGCAGGACTCCGCGCTCGACGCCCTCCAGGAAGACGCGCAGCGCGCCCCCCGCCTGGAGGCGGTATTCGGCGCGCACGCCGGACACGATCTTCGTGACCTCGGGGGCGAAGTGTGAGATGTCGGTGATGTGGCCGGTGGGGCTGTCGCGCCAGACCGGCCAGACCCGGGTGCCCGGGGCGAGCGCCTTGGGGTTCTCCGCTTCGACGGCGTGCAGGAGGTCGGTGCCTGCGCCGTCGAGCCGGATCAGCGCCCAGGCGAAGGGGCGGTCGAGGGGGTGGCCGTCGAGCGGCTCGTCCACCCAGGCCGAGGTGGTGACCGTGCCGGCGGGGCCGACCTCGACGTACTCGCCGGTCACTGGCTCGCCCGTCGCGGGGTCGTACTCCAGAGGGGGGACGAGCACCCGCCCCTCCGCCGTCCGCACCCCGACGATGCGGCGGGCGCGCAACTCGCTGAGGAACCGGCCGATGACCGGCCCGGTCGTACGCGTGTAGCCGCCGGGGAACTCCAGGACATGCTGAGCGACCAGCGGATCAGATGGCACGGTCGTGTCCCTCCCAGTACGGGGCGCGAAGCTTGCGTTTGAGCAGTTTTCCGTTCGGCTCGCGGGGCATCTCGGCGATGAAGTCGATGCTCTTGGGCCACTTCATCCTGGCCAGCCGGCCGTCCAGCGAGGCCAGCAGCTCGGCGGCCAGCTCCGGGCCAGGCTCGGCGCCGGGCGCGGGCTCGACCACGGCCTTGATCTGCTCGCCCCATTCCTCGTCCGGGATGCCGAACACGGCCACGTCGGCGACCTTCGGGTGGATCATGAGCTCGTTCTCGATCTCGGCGGGGTAGATGTTCGTCCCACCCGAGATGATCATGTCGGCCTTGCGGTCGCAGAGGTAGAGGAAGCCGTCCTCGTCCAGGTATCCGATGTCGCCGACGGTGAAGTGGTCCTTGAGGCGGTTCGCGGCGGTCTTGGCGGGGTCACCCTTGTACTCGAACTGGACGCCCATCATCTTCATGTAGATGGTGCCGGGGGTGCCGGTCGGCACGGGCTCGCCCTGGTCGTCGGTGATGAGCAGCTCGCTGATCGGCCAGGCCTTGCCGACGGTGCCGGGATGGGCCTTCCAGTCCTCGGGCGTGGCCAGGGTGCCGCCGCCCTCGGTGGCCGCGTAGTACTCGTACACGCAGTCGCCCCACCAGTCGAGCATCGCCCATTTGACGGGGACGGGACAGGGGGCGGCGGCATGGATCATCCACCGCAGCGACGACAGGTCGTACTTTTTCCGGGTCTGTTCGGGGAGCGCGAGCAGGCGCTTGAAGTGGGTCGGCACCAGGTGCGAGTTCGTGACGCCGTGGCGCTCGCAGAGCGCGAGCATCTCCTCGGCGTCCCACTTGTCCATGTAGACGAGGGTGTGCCCCATGTGCAGGGCCGTGCCGCCGAACTGGGTCACGGCCGTGTGGTAGCTGGGCGAGGTGACCAGGTGGGCGTTCGGGCGGCCGGGCGTGATGCCGAACAGGGTGAGCAGGAACGTCATGAGCTCGGCGGCGTCGTCCGGGTCCAGGCCGCTGAGCGGTCGCCTGACGCCCTTGGGCTTGCCGGTGGTGCCCGAGGTGTAGTGCATGGTCGCGCCGGCGGTGCGGTCGGCGGGCGCGGTGCCGGGCTGCCCGTCGGTCAGCTCGGTCACCGATCTGAAGCCGTCACCCTCCCCCAGCATGAAGCGGCGCTCGGGCGCGATGGCGTCCGCGCCCCTGGCGCCCTCCTGGGCGAAGCGGGGGTGCACGAAGAACGCCTTCGCCTCGCTGTCGGAGACGATGTAGGCGATCTCCGGCCCGGTCAGGTGCCAGTTGATCGGCGTGTAGTACCAGCCGGCCTGCAGCGCGGCCAGGTAGAGGACGAGCCCGTCGGCGCCGTTCGGCACCAGCCCGCAGACACCGTCTCCGGGCTGGAGACCTAGCTCGCGCAGCCCGTGCACGAGCCGGTTCGAGCGGGCCAGCAGGTCGCCCGCGCGGTGCCGGGTGCCGTCGGGGTCCACGGCCGCGATCCACTCGGGATCCGCCTGCGCGAGCCTCCAGAAGCCGAGCGTGCCCATCTGATCTCCTCAGCGCGGGAGCGAGAAAAATAGGAACCTGTTCTCTTTTTTTGGGAGCGTATCCCGGCCCATACTTCGTAGCAAGCGCTTGATCTAGTCACTCTGGAGGCGTCCGTGGAAGTCCTGCCGATCAGCACCCCGCACTGCCGGATCGAACGCGACGGCCACGTCCTGATCGTCACCATGAACCGGCCGGAGGCCCGCAACGCGCTCTCCTCCGACATGCTGATCGGCCTGGCCTCGGCGTGGGCGTACGCGTCGGGCGAGCCCGGTGTGCGGGTCGCCATCCTGACGGGCGCCGAGGGCACCTTCTGCGCCGGCGCCGACCTCAAGGCCATGGGCCAGCCGTCCACCGACCCCGACGTGCAGGCCCGCGCGGCCCGGATCCCCAACTTCCACTGGAAGGGCCTGCTGCGCGAGGACCTCCCGACGAAACCGATCATCTGCGCAGTGGAAGGCTACGCGGTGGCCGGCGGCACCGAGCTGCTGGTGGGCACGGACCTGCGGGTCGTCGCCGAGTCGGCCACCCTCGGGCTGTTCGAGGCCAAGCGGGCGCTGTTCCCGATGGGCGGCAGCGCCGTCCGGCTGCCCCGGCAGATCCCGTACTGCCACGCCATGGACCTCCTGCTCACCGGCCGCCCCATCACCGCCGCAGAGGCGCTGTCGATGGGGCTGGTCAACCGGGTGGTGCCGGACGGGCAGGCGCTCGCGGTGGCACGCGAGGTGGCCGAGGACGTGGCCTCCTCGGGGCCGCTGGCGGTGCAGGCCATCTTGCGGACGTACCGGGACACGCTGGGGATGCCGGAGGTGGAGGCGTTGAAGGTGTCGGACGAGCTGGGGTGGCCGGTCATCGGGTCGGAGGACGCCAAGGAGGGCACGCGGGCCTTCCGCGAGAAGCGGCCGGCCGCGTACGAGGGGCATTAGTCTGAACACGTAGCACACCGAGCTACGCAGGGCTACGATTGGTTTCATGATGAAGGTAATCACCCAAAGGGAGTTCCGAAACAACTCCGCCGCTGTCATGGATCAGGTCGAGGCGGGTGAGACCTTCCACATCACCCGCAACGGCGTCGAGATCGCAGAGTTGCGGCCGCTACCACGCAGACGCCGCTTGAGCGCAGAAGAGCTGGTCGCCAAGCATCGCCTGCTGCCCCGGATCGACTACGCCGAGATGCGCCGCGAGGCCGATGAGCACTTCGGCACCGAGGATCGCGTGGACGACGATCCGTGGGAGCGCCGTCATGGCTGAACGTCACGCCAGCGGGGTCATCGACACGTGCGTGTACATCGATCTCGGCGAGATCCCCGCGGAGGCCCTCCCCGCTCAGCCGGAACTCACGGCGATCACCCTCGCCGAGTTGCATCAAGGCGTGGCCATGGCGAAGGACGAGGCGACCCGGGCCGCCCGCGTGGAGAGGCTCGGGGCCGCCGTGGCCGACTTCGAACCCCTGCCCTTCGACGCCGACGCGGCGGCCCGCTACGGCTCCCTCGTCGCACTCACCAGAGCGGCCAAGCGCGACCCCCGGCCGAGGCGCATGGATCTCATGATCGCCGCTGTCGCCTCCAGCCGGGGCCTGCCGCTGTACACCCGCAACACCGACGACTTCGTGGGCCTGGAGAGCCTGATCACAGTCGTGCCCGTCTAACCGTCAGTCGCCCGTGAGGCGTTCCAGCGCCTAGTCGTCCGTGAGGCGCTCCAGCCGTTCCAGCGCCTCCCCGTACTCCTCCACCAGCCCGAACACCACGTCCTTGGCCGACCGCACGGAGTTCATCACCCCGATGATCTGCCCGGCGGGGAACGTGGCCAGCTCGGAGGCGTCCGAGCGCCCGATCCGCCGCAGCGCGTCCGACACCAGCATGAACTGCAGCGGCATCGGCAGCGTCCCCGGCGACTCCTCCGACTCCCACGCCTCGGTCCACTCGTTGCGGAGCAGCCGGGCGGGCTTGCCCGTCCAGCTCCGGGAGCGGACGGTGTCGCGGGAGGTGGCCTCCAGGATGCGGCGCTTGGCCATCTCCGGCGTGTCGGCCTCCTCGACGGTGAGCCACAGCGAGCCGGTCCACACGCCTTCGGCCCCCAGCGCCATCCCGGCGGCCATCTGGCGGCCGTTGCCGATGCCGCCGGCCGCGAGGACGGGCGCGTCCACCGCGTCCACGACCTGCGGGATGAGCACCATGGTGGAGATCTCGCCGGTGTGCCCGCCCGCTTCCGTGCCCTGGGCGACGACGACGTCCACGCCCACCTCGACCTGTTTGAGCGCGTGGCGCGGGGTGGAGGCGAGGGCGGCGACCTTGACGCCGTGGGAGTGCGCGAGGTCGACGACGTCGGCGGGCGGCGGCCCGAGGGCGTTGGCGAGCAGCGCGATGGGGTGGCGCAGGGCGACCTCGACCTGGGGCCGGGCGGTGGCGTCCGTCCAGCCGAGCAGGACGCGACCGGCTTCGGCGTCGCCCGACAGTTGCGGGACGCCGTGTTTGGCCAGGAGGTTCTCGACGAAGGCGCGGTGGCCTTCCGGGATCATGGACTGCAGGCGGCCGACCAGTTCCCCGGCGGCGAAGTCGGCGCCCTCGTAGGAGGCCGGCATGACGACGTCCACCCCGTACGGCTTGCCGTCCACGTGGTCGTCGATCCACTTGAGCTCGGTCTCGAGCTCTTCAGGCGTGAAGTAGAGCGCTCCGAGCACCCCCATGCCGCCGGCCCGGCTCACGGCGGCGACCACGTCCCTGCAGTGACTGAACGCGAAGATCGGGAGCTCGATTCCGAACATGTCCGTGACGCGTGTCCGCATGGCCCGACAATACGTCCGCGACACAGCGAACTGCAACGCGTTCTAGACTAGAACCTTTCGTCTGGTACCGGTGAGTAACCTTGGACTATAACTAGTTCTAGTTAAGATTCCTGGTCAATAAAAAAGGGCCCGTTTTCACGGGCCCTGAATTGCGTCGCTCTTTACTCGATCGACTCCCTGCGGCGGCGGCCGACCACCACCCCGGCCACCACGAGCACCAGGCCCACGATCAGCAGCACCAGCGGGATGACGTTGCGCAGCAGGTTGATGGTGTTCTTGCCGGACTGCGCGTTGTCCACCAGGTCGTTCACGGTCGCGTCGGTCATCTTCGCGGTGGCGATGAAGGCCGCCGTGCGCTCCACGCCGTCCTGCGTCTTGAGCACCTCGTGCCGCTGCACCTCCTGGCGGACCGGCGAGCCAGTGACCGGCTCGATCCAGTACGTCGTCTTGCCGTCGTACCAGCGGTCCACCTGCACGTCCCCGGTCTCGCCCGTGATGCCGAGCACGTTGGCAGGGGCGGTGCGGGTCTCGGTCTTGGTCGGCGGGACGCTCTGCTCGAAGACGTAGACGGGCAACCCGTTGACGTTGTCCTCGCGGACGAAGGTCGCGTCGTACGCCTTCTGCGCCGTGGCGTTGAACACCTTGTAGGTCTTCTTCTCCACGTCGAAGGGGAACTTGTAGATCTGCCCCTCCAGCGTCACCGGCGCCTTCTCGATGTTCACGGCGCAGCAATTCACCGCCACGCCGGTGTACTTGTTGAAGGCGCTGCGGCGCTCGGAGATGTCGATCTGCGGCCGGCTGTTGGTCACGTCGTTGACGACCGTGGCCTCGTCCCAGACCACGTGGTCGTCCTTGGCCTCCTTCACGTCCCCGCGCGTGGTGACGATGATGTCGAGGTCACCGGTCAGCACCTTGAGGTCCTGCATGGAGAAGTACTGGGCGCTCTTGGCCTCCAGCCGCGAGATGCCGAACTGGTTGGCCGGCGCCGAGATGATCTGCTCGGCCGCCCAGAATTTCAGCAGGGGCGCCAGCGTGATGAAGAAAGCCCCGAACCCGATGAGGACGAGCGTGGAGATACGACCCATCGAGGCCTCCGCATTTTGTAGAACATGTTGTCGTTTGCATACGATCGTCGAGGAACAAAGTATGACAGGGGGTGATGTTCGTCACCGGCGGCCCTACCACCGCAACCAAATCGATAGAAACAAGTTCTATCGTGGTTTCGGCATCGGCGGACAATGAGTGGGAGCAGCGATGAGGAGCAGGGACGCCGCGCTCGACGGCATCCGCGCGATCGCCGCACTCGGCGTCTGGCTGCTGCACGTCGGGAGCAACACGGGTGTGATGTACCGCGAGGGCATGCTCCCCTGGATGATGAGCCGCCTGGGCATCGCCGTACCGATCTTCTTCCTCCTGTCGGGCCTGCTCCTGTACCGCCCGTGGGCGCGCGCGGTGATCGAGGATACGGCACGGCCGCGGCCGGCGCGTTACCTGTGGCGCCGGATCATGCGCGTCATGCCGGTCTACTGGCTGGTGACCGGCCTGGCCCTGTGGGCGTGGAGCTCCTTCGACTGGACCGGCTGGCTGAAGTGGATGCTGCTCGCGCAGAACTTCTTCCCCGCCGACCCCACGCCCGACGGCCTCTACCAGATGTGGACGCTGCCCATCGAGATGTCGTTCTACCTGCTGCTGCCGATCATGGCCTGGCTGCTGCACCGCTTCGCGCGCGGCGGCAACCGGCCGGTCCGGCTGCTGATCGGCATCTCGGTGCTGCCGGTGATCTGCGTGGCCACCGTGGCCGTCACCCGGCTGTACGGGCTGCCGCAGCTCGCGTTGCTGCTGCCGTACCATCTGATCTATTTCGCCTGCGGCATGGCCATGGCGGTGCTGTCGGTGTGGATCGGGCACAGCCGCGTGATCGACTCGCTCGCGCCGCAGCTCCTGGTCCTGGCGGGCCTGCTGTACGCGCTGCTCAGCACCGGCCTCGCCGGCCCCCGCACGCTCACCCTGCCGACCCTGTCGCAGTCGCTGTGGCGGATCACCCTGGAGGCGGCGGTGGCGGTGCTCGTGGTGGCCCCGTTCGCGCTGGCCTCCCGCCCGGACTCGGCGCGCAACCGGGTGCTCGGCAACCCCGTCAGCGCCTACCTGGGCCGCATCTCCTACAGCTTCTTCCTCTGGCACGCGCCGGTGATCACGCTGCAGCTCAAGCTCACGGGCGCGCAGCCGTTCCAGGGCGACTTCGTCAGCGTGGCGGTGGTGTCGTTCATCGTGACGCTGCTGCTGAGCATCGGCAGCTACCACCTGATCGAGGTCAGCGCGCTCAAGCTCAGTGGACACCGGTCAGCACCTGCTCCGCGGCGGCCGGCTCCGGCTCCGCAGCCGGCCGCGCCGGCTCCGTGACGAGCTGGCCGAACAGCACGCCCATGGCCGCCACGGCGGCGAGCTGCGGTATCTGGTCCATGAGCAGCTCCACGCCGACGCCGTGGTCACGCAGCACCATGGCCGCCGCCAGCGACGCCGTGGCCGCGCCGAAGACCCCGGCCGCCGCCCAGTGCGCGGGCAGCTTGCGGGCCCGCAGCAGCAGGGTCACCAGCACGGCGGCGAGCACCGCGACCATGCCCTGCCAGCTCGCCGCCCAGCCGCCGAACGCCAGCGCGAGCACGACCACGACCGGCGCGCGCGGCCGGGACAGCCGGGAGGCCGAGGCGGCGGCCGTCTCGCGCACGTGCTCGGGCCTCGGCCCGCGCAGCGCCAGCGCGACCAGCGCCAGCAGCGCGATGCCCGCCAGCCCGAGCAGCAGCGCCAGCCGGTAGGGGCGGTCGGGCAGGTATGCGAGCCTGGCGGTGCCCTGGGTGCCCGCCGGCAGCTCCCAGCCCTGCTTCCAGCCGTCGATCCGTACGGGTTTGAGCGTCTTGCCGCCGACCTGGGCCCGCCAGCCGGCGTTGTAGTTCTCGTTGACGACGAGGAAGGAGTCCTTCGGCGCGCTCACCGTGACCTCGCGCGCCGAGGTCGTCCAGGTGCCGCGCACCGCCGAGCCCTCCACGCCGTCCGGCCGGCGCGGCAGCGTGCCGAGCACGAGCGAGTCGATCGTGTACGGGTCCCACCCGGCCACCCGCACCCGGTTGTCGCCCTCCGCCAGCTCGGCTTTGGAGCAGCCGAGGATCTGCACGGGCCGCTGTTCGAGCAGGTCGGCGTGGGTTCCGGCGACCTTGGTCGGGATGGCCCGGCCGTTCACCTCGATCCGCGGCCCCAGCCCGCAGCCCAGCCTGAGCGGGATGTCGGCGGGCCGCCCCACCGGGTCTACGCCGGGGATCACCAGCTCGGTCACCTGCAGCCGCTTGGAGAAGGGCGCGAAGCGGAGCTTGAGCCGGGAGGTGGACATCGCCTTGAAGGTCAGGTTCCCTTCCGGGTCCACCCGGCCGCCGCGCACCTGGCCGCCGTCGCCGCTCACGATCACGTCCAGCGCCTGCTGGTCGCTGCTCGGGCGGCCGATCTGGATGCGGGAGACCTTCCGCTTGCCCTTCCAGGCAATGGTGAGCGTGGGCTCGGTGTCGCCGGACTCCGGGATCCAGGTGGTGGTCGGGTCCGCGTCGAACGCCGACCTGGGTGAGACCACCGCGTCGTCGCTGAGCTGGGAGGAGCCGGTCACGGTGGTCAGGTCCGCACGGACCCGGGTGAAGCGGTCGACCAGCTCGGGATCCCTCAGCACGGCGGTTCCCCGCACGTTCGCGGTCTCCTCGGACGCGGCGCTGAAAGTCCGGTCGAACCCGGTCTCCTCGCCCTTCCTGGCCAGCGTCACCTCGTTGCACACCCATCGGGACGGGTTGCGCATGCACGCGGGCCGCTCGTCGAGCCCCCGGTCCATGACGTAGACGTCGCCCTGGCCGGGCAGCCTGACGGTGCGACTCGCCGTGACGCCCGGGATGGACAGCTCGATGACGCCGATCCGCTGGCCGTAGCTCCACTCCGCGGACGCGGTCGCCACCACCTTGAGCCGCACCCAGGTCGTGGGCCCTTCGGGCACCCGCAGCCGCTGCGGGTCGGTGCTGCCGGTGACGTCCTGGACCAGGCTGCCCGCCTCGGTCTCCACCGCGATCCGCCTGACCGACTGGCCGAGCAGCAGGTCGGGGGCGAACATGACGTCCAGGTACGGCAGCCGCATCCGCCCGGCGAGGTCGATGCGCAGCCACTCGCCCCGCGGGGCCGTGGAGCCGTCGTTCTGCCAGCCGGTCTCGACGTTGCCGTCCATGGCGGCCCACGGGCCGCTGCCGGGGCTGCTGATCCCGGCGATCGCGTACGGGTCGGCGACCGAGGAGGAGGCGCTGATGCCGGCGATGCCGTCGTACTCGGCGACCGCGGTCTCGTCGAGCCAGCCGTCCTCCAGCAGGTCCAGCTCCCTGACCCCGCCGAAGTCCGCCTTCTTGTCGGCCGTCAGCGTGGGCGACCAGTTCGACCTGATCTCGCCGAACGAGCGCTCGCGCAGCCGCAGCGCGTCGCTGACCACGGTGGGCGTCTCGCGCGTGCCCGCGTCGCCGTTGACCAGGACAGGGCCGTCGTCCAGCAGGCCGAGGTCACCCATCGCGAGCAGCGAGTCCGGCCCGCCGCGCACGGCCAGCGCGTCGGCCGCGGGCTGCACGGAGACCAGGTCGGAGCTGCCGGACACCTCGTACAGGTCGAGTGCGGGGAACGGCGCGTCCACCTGGTTGACCGCGTCGTCGGTCTCGCGGTCGCCGACCACGTCGCCGAAGGAGCGCACCTTCCTGATACCGGGTGACTCGCGCAGCGCCTCGTACATCCTGGACGGCCAGGCGCCCTGGAGGTTCGCCCTGTTCAGGTCGTTCCTGACGAGCAGGTAGCGCACGCCCAGCCGGCGCAGCACGGCCGTCACCCCTGCCGAGCCGTGGCCGGCGGTGAGCCGCTGGTCGACGGCGTCGAGCAGCCTGGTCAGGCCGACGGAGCCGGGGGGCGTGATCTGCCTGGTGGTCCAGCGGGCGGTGGACAGGGCCTGCAGCGGCTCGTCCAGCGGGCGGCCCCAGACGTACTCGCCGAACTTGGCGCCCGGCACGACCAGCACGCCGTCGTCACCGGCGTTGCGGTTGAGCCAGTCGGCCGCCTCCCGCCAGTGGGACGGGATCTGCTGGAAGTCGCCCGGCGCGGCCAGGCCCTGGTTGAAGACGGGCAGCACGAGCGCGACGAAGGCCGCGACGGCGGTGGTGCGCAGCGGGATCCTGGCCCTGACCAGCAGGTGGGCCAGGCCGAAGGCGAGCGCGAGCCGGACGAGGGGGTCGAACTTGCGCAGGTTGCGCAGCGGCGCGAGCGGCCCGTCCAGCAGCCAGCGCACCGGCTCGGCCACGACCGGCTCCAGCGCTCCGGCGTGCCCGGCGACCAGCGCCACCACGCCGACCAGGAACATCGCCACCACGAAGCCCTTGGCGGGCAGGTCGCGGCGCGACAGCCCGGCCAGGCCGAGCGCGGCGATCAGGCCGGTGACGACGACCATGGTGGCCGAAGTGGCGATCGCGAAGCCGGGCGGCTGCTCGAAGACGCCGCTGAGCGGCAGGTAGCGCACCCAGTCGGAGGCGCCGCGCAGCACGTTGGTGAGCGAGGTGACGGCGGTGGTGGTGTCGGCGGTCTCGGTGTACGGCAGGAACGAGAACGCGTACCGGCCGACGAGCAGCAGCGGCAGCGACCAGAACAGGGTGGCCACCGCGACGGCGCCCGACCACCAGGCCAGCAGCCGCCAGCGCGGCACCGGGTGCGGCCTGGTCACGATGTACAGGACGGGGGCGACGAGCACGGCCAGCACGGCGACCGCGTTGACGCCGCCGCACAGCGCCACGGCCAGCGCCGACCTGATGGCCCCGCGGGCGCGCTGGCCGGTCTCCGAGGCGGTGAGCAGCGGGATGAGGATCCACGGCAGCATCGCGGCGGGCAGCCACTCGATCGAGATCTCGCCGAGGATCGACAGCGTGCGCGGAGCCAGCGCGTACGCCAGCGCGCCGGCGATCCTGGTGCCCGGCGTGCCGATGCCGAGCTGCCGGCTCAGCCGCTCCACGCCGAGGAAGGCCACGCACATCAGCAGCGTCAGCCAGAGCCGCTGCGTCACCCACGGCGCGACGCCGGCCAGGTCGCCGAGCGCGAAGAACGGGCCCATCGGGAAGACGTAGCCCGCGACCTGGTTCTGGAGCTGGCCGAAGTGTTGCAGGTCCCACAGGTGGGCGGCGCGTTCCAGCCAGCCGATCGGGTTGAGCGCCAGGTCCATCTTGGTGTCGGAGATGAGCTGGCCCGGCTTGGTGGTGAACGCGAGCAGGGCGAAGCCGAGGCAGCACAGCAGCAGCCACAGGCGGCGCCTGGCGGGCTCCCCCACCGGCCGGCCCGCGCCCGTGCGCCGCCCGGCCACCAGTTTGTCCGTCGGGAGGAGGGTCACCGCTCCTCCCAGCCGGGGCCGGGGTCGCGGCCGTGCAGGAGCGCGGTGAGGCGTTCGGCACTGCGGTCCCAGGAGAACCGCCCGGCCCATTCCCGACATTTCACGGTATAAGTGTGGTCCAGCTCGTCGAGTGCCGCGGCAAGGCCCTTGGCCAGCTCCGTGCCCTCGGGCAGCAGCCAGCCCGTCTCCCCATGGCGTACGGCGTCGCGCAGCCCGTCCACGTCGAAGGCCACCGTCGGCACGCCGAGGGCGGCGGCCTCCAGCACGCTCAGCCCCCACCCCTCGCCCTGCGAGGCGCTCACGTGCAGCCACGCCCGCGCGACGAGGCGCGCCTTGTCCTCCTCCGGCAGGTACCCGTGCAGGGTCACACCCTCGGGCAGCCGGGCCCGCAACGCCGCCTCCTCCGGCCCCCGGCCGACGATGTCCACGACCAGGCCGGGCCAGCGCCGGCGCAGCTCGGGAACGGCGTCGAGAAGCAGGTGCACCCGCTTGTGCGCGACGAGCCGCCCGAGACAGACGAGCCGCGGAACGGGACTCTTCGCGAAATCTCCGTCCTGAGCGACACCGACCCCGTTCGGCACGATGTGCACCGGGCCGCGCCAGGCGAGCCGCTCCCGCATGGCCCGCACCGTGGACGGCGAGACCGCCACGCTCGCGTGCCGCCGGTAGCTCCACCGCGACACGGGGCCCTCCAGGAACCGGCCGAACGCCGCCAGCCAGCCCGGCAGGTGCACGCCGAACTGCCGGTCGTGCACGTGGTGCACCACGCACAACACGCGGGTGCGCCGCCGCACCACCCAGGGGGTGAAGAACGGGATGCCGTTCTGGCAGTCGAGCACCGCCTCGAAGCGGCCCCCGTACAGCAGCAGCCAGCCCAGGACCAGCGGATAGACGGTGAAGACCCCGCCCATCCGCACGAAGCGGACCCCGTCCACGCTGTCGCGCCTGCTCTGCCCCGGCGCCCGTGCCGTGACGTAGCACACCTGGTGACCGGCCCGCGCGAAGCGGCGGGCCACCTCCCAGGCGAACGTCTCGGCACCGCCTGCCTGGGGGTGCCAGGGGTCACGCCAGTTGACGACAGCGATTCTCACGGATATCCGACGGGGTCGAGCGGCGGCTCCCAGGCCGGATGCGCGGCGGCGGGCCGCGGCCGGGCGTGCAGCCGCATCCAGATCCGGCCCAGCTCCAGCACGATGCCGAACGTGTGCCTGGCCGGGGAGAACCGCGAGCCGGGCATGTCGCGCCAGCGCACGGGGATCTCCCGCACCGTCGAGCCGCGCTCGACGCAGCGCGCGAGCAATTCGACGTCGAAGGCGAAGCCTGGGGTGCGCAGCCGCGCGGCGGTCTCGCGGGCCAGCACGCCGTCGAAGAACTTGAAGCCGCACTGGGTGTCGCTGACGCCGTGGACGAGCGCGCCCGCCAGCGCGCGGAAGCCGAACGCGCCCAGCTCGCGCACCTTGCTGTGCCGGTTCTCGACGTGCGAGCCGCCGTGCGCCCTGGAGCCGATCACCACGCGCTCACCGGACAGCAGCAGGCCGAGCGCCACGTCGATGGCGTCGAGGTCGGTGGCCATGTCGGCGTCGCAGAAGCCGACGAAGGGCGCGCTGGTGCCGAGCAGCCCGGCACGGACGGCGGCCCCCTTGCCGGGGATCGCGCACTGGACGAGGCGGACGGGCACGGGGCCGCGCGGCCAGTTCATCACGATCTCGGCCGTGCGGTCGGTGCTGTTGTTGTCCACGACGATGACTGAGGTGGGGAACGGCATTCGGGCAAGCTTCGCGCACAGCTGCAGGAGCCCCCCGGGAAGTCGGCGTTCCTCGTTGTGGGCCGGAACGACGATCTCAAGCAGTGGTGGCCGGCTCGCCCTCTCGTCCCCTTGCGGAGAGGGTGGCATGTTCGGCTCGGTCTTACCGGTCGCCGTAGTTGTAGAGCGGCTGGTTGACCGGCGTGGCGGTGGCGCCGGTGAAGGTGACGGTGGTGACCGTCATCACGAGTGCCGCAACGGCGACGCCGATCATCGCTGCTAAGAGGATCTTGATCACGGGGTTCCTCCCTGAGCGGACAGTGGTGCGGGCGTCCCTAAACCTAGAACCAATTCTTGCTACTCGGAAGTAGCTAGACGAAATCTTAACAAAGACGCTGATCAGCGTACCTATTCGGACGGAACCCGCGCGACCGGCCCGTCAAATCGATACAACCGCAGGTCACCGGTATCGACCAGGACCCTCGCACTCTGTAGCCACCTACCGAACCGCTGCCGCTCTTCACCTGTCCCCGCGTCGACTATCACGTAGCGAAATCCCGCTCCAGGCAGGTCAGGCGAGGGCCCTTCTAGTACCTGTTCTAGCGTCTGGACGCGCGGGTCCTCGCTCTCCACGACCAGGCCGCCCACCCGCACGGCGTCATTCGACACCACCCGCCGCCCCGGCGTCGCGAAGAAGCGCTGCGCCGGGTCCAGCACCGCCCGACCGCCGTTCCACGGGAACTGCCGGTACGCCTCGAACGGCAGCACCAGCACGTCGCCCGCCTCCCGATCGCGCCCGATGACCTCCCGCGCCGCCGTCCAGCTCGCCGGATAGGACACGGCCCCGAGCCGCCCCAGCGACCCCCACGCCATGGTCGGCAGCACCGCCACCGGGACCAGCACCAGCGCCGCCACCCAGGCCCGCTCGCGGGCGACCCGCTCGGCCAGCAGCCCCAGCCCCAGCGCCGCCACGAGCGCCAGCGGCGCCACGAACTGCTGGGCGTCCCTGAACACCGCGAACCCGCCCCACACCTCCACCACGACCCACCTGAACGCCGCCCGGCCCGGCTCGCTCACCCCCACGCAGGCCACGGCCAGCCCGATGCCCGCCGCCACGGCCAGCCGCCGCTTGTACGGCACCTCCGAGCGCAGGAAGACGACCACCCCGACGAGCACCAGCGCCAGCCTGGCCGCCGCCCCGGCGACGCTCTCGTACCCGGGCGGAACCGCGTACCTGTTCCAGATCCCGCCCAGCGACAGCAGGCTCCCGATCGCCCCGAAGGGCGTGTCGGCCCTGGCCGCGAACGCGTCCACCCCGGCCGGATCGCCGTCGATCCCCTCGGGCCGCAGCGCCGTCGGGATCAGCCACGGCAGGCTGAACACCGCCAGCACCGCCACCACCCGCACCACGACGGCCCGCACCACGACGGCTCGCCGCGCCACGGGAAGCGCCGTGGGAACGGCTCCCCGCGCCAGGGGGAGCGCCGTGAGAGCCGTAACTGTCATCGCCGCGAACCCGCCGACGGCCGCCGGCAACACGGCCAGCGCGATCCTGCGTCCCGACCACACCGCCCTGACCACCCACGGCAGCCCCGCGTAGCCCAGCAGCAGCGCCCACTGCCCGATCAGCAGCCGCTCCGCCACGTACGGGTTCCACACGTAGCACGCCCCCGCCACCAGCCTCGGCCCCAGCGACTCCGACGGCAGCAGCAGCGCCGCCCCCGAGCAGCCCAGGACGAAGATCCCCAGCAGGATCGCCTTCTGCACCAGCTCGGCGGGCAGCACCTGCGCCAGCGCGGTCACCACGGCGTCGCTCGGCACCACCCGCGCCGCCCCGCCCGCCAGCCCGAACGTGAACCGCGAGAACGCCGGATCGGGCACGAACACCATGTCCTGCAGCAGCGTGAAGCCCCATCCGAGGGCCGGCCCGAGCGCCAGGCAGCCGAGCGCCAGCCCGAGGAGGGCGGCGCAGAGCCCGGCTCGGGCGGTGTACGGCATCCCGCAATGACATCACAACCCTGACACGGCCATTCCACTGATCACCTTCCCGTGGTTACCCTTCGCCCGGGAGGCAGGGGGCATGTTCTCCACACAGGGGATGCGTTTCAGGGGCGGCGACGCGGTGCTCGCCGCCGGGCTCGTCATGATCACGGTACAGCTCGTCTGGAAGTACGGCCTGGTCAGCAGGACGTACTTCCGCCAGGACGACTTCATGTTCATCGCCAGGGGGCTGGAGAACCCGCTCTCCTGGGACTACCTCATGCGCATCGACTTCGGCCACCTGATGCCGGGGGCGTTCGCGATCCAGTGGGCGATGGGGCGGCTCGGCGTCTACAACGACGTGCTGGCGCACGCCGTCACGATCAGCCTCCAGGCGGCGGCCGGGCTGGCGCTGCTGCGGCTGCTGCGGGTGCTGTTCGGGACGCGCCCGGCCATCCTCATCCCGCTCGGCTTCGCGCTGCTGACGCCGATGACGGTGCCGGGGCTGTCGTGGTGGGCGGTGGTGGCCGAGACGCTGCCGTTCCAGATCGCGCTGCCGATGGCGCTGGCCTCGCACGTGCACTACGTCCGCACCGGGCGCTTCAGGCACGCGCTCGCGGCGGCGGCGTGGACCGTGCTCGGGATGGTGTTCTTCGTCAAGGCGCCGTTCATCCCGGTGCTGGCGCTCGTGCTGACGATCGGCTGGCTCGGCGGCGTGGGCGCGCTGCGGCGGCTGTGGCGGGGCTGGGTGCTGTACCTGGCCGTGCTGGTGCCGTACGCGGTGGTGTTCTTCCGCCAGCTCTTCACCTCCGTGCAGCTCACGAACGAGACCTTCAGCCCCGAGCTGCCCAGCGCCGGGGTGGCGCTGAAGTCGGCGTGGACGCTGCTGACCGGCTCGCTCATCCCCACGTCGCTGGGCGGCCCCTGGCGGTGGCAGCCGATCGGCGAGGACTACGCGCTGGCCGCCACCCCGCCCGCGCTCATGTGGGTGAGCGGGCTGGTCGCGGTGGCCGCCGTGGCCGTGTCCGTGTGGTGGCGGCGGCGGGCCTGGCTGGCGTGGGCGATGCTGCTGGGCTACTTCCTGCTGGCGGACGTGGTGCCGGTCATGCTGGGGCGCGTTGAGGTGCTCGGTCCGGATCTGAGCGGGTTCGAGCTGCGGTACGTATCGTCCACCGCCGTGCTCGTGGCCGTGGTGATCGGGCTGGCCTTCGTCCCGGTCGAGGGCGAGGAGCGTCCCTGGCTGCGGCCCGCGCCGCGGCTCACCTGGTTGTGGGTGCCGGTGGCGCTGGCGTTCGCGGCCAGTTCGGTGTGGTCGGTCGCCGCCTACGCCGACCGGCCGCTCGGGCGCAACGTCAAGAGCTACGTCACGACCGGCGCGCAGGCGCTCGCGCGCGTCCCGGCGGGCACGGTCGTGCTCGACACGCACGTGCCGGAGAAGGTGGCCTTCGCGGCGTTCTTCTACGGCTACGCCCGCCACTCCAAGGTGCTCGGCAACACCGCCCCGCACCTGATCACCTGGACCGAGCGGCTGGCAGGGCCGGTGCCCGATCCGCTGATCTTCGACCCGCAGGGACGGCTGCGGCCGGTGAGCATCGACGGCGTCACCATCCCGGCGAAGGCCTCCTGCACGCCGGTCGGCCGGCAGGAGGTGATCTTCCGGCTGCCCGCGCCGATCGCGCCCGGCGAGCACGTCGTCCAGGTCTCCTACCTGAACGGCGCCCCGACCGTGCTGAACGTGCGGCTCGGGCTCGCGCAGAGCACGGTGCCCGCGGGCAAGGACCTGGGCAGGACGTTCGCGCCGATCACCGGGGGCGGCACGGAGCTGGCCATCCGGGCGATCGGCGCGGGTTCCTGCGTCGGCGAGATCAGGATCGGGACCCCGGTCCCCGCCGACACCGGCGCCCCCGTCCCACCGCAACCACTGGCCGGTTAGGGACGGGGACGTACGGTCCTACTTGCCGGGCTCCGGGTCCCTGGGCAGCCCCAGCATGCGCTCGCCGATGATGTTGAGCTGCACCTCGGTCGTGCCGCCGTAAATGGTCATCGCCCGGGTGGCGAGCACCGCCCGGTTCCAGTAGCCGGCGTCGCCGAGCTTCATGTCGGCCGCCGTCACGGCAGCCGCGCCGAGCAGCTCCACCGCCATCTCGGACACGTGCTGGGCGTGCGAGGTGGACAGCAGCTTCCGCACGGACGCGTCCGCCCCCGGCTCGGAGCCGGCGAGCTGCTTGAGCGTCACCCGCAGCGACAGCGCGTTGATCGAGTGTCCCTCGCAGACCACCTCGGCCACCCGCTGCGCCTCGACCGGCGTCAGCTCCCGCCCCAGCCGCCCGACCAGCCCGAGCAGGTCCGGCACCGACGCGCCGGTGCCGCCCGAGCCGGACGACAGCGAGACGCGCTCGTTGGACAGCGTGTTGCGGGCCACCTTCCAGCCCTCGCCGACCTCGCCCACGACCAGGTCGTCCGGCACGAAGACGTCGTCCAGGAAGACCTCGTTGAACAGGTTCTCGCCGGTCATCTCGGTCAGCGGCCTGACGGTGACGCCGGGGGCCTTCATGTCGACCAGGAAGTACGTGATGCCCTCGTGCTTGGAGCCCTCGCTGGAGTTGCGGGCGATGCAGATGCCCCACTCGGCCACGTGGGCGACGGACGTCCAGATCTTCTGGCCGTTGAGCTTCCAGCCGCCCTCGACCTGCTCCGCCTTCATCTGCAGCGAGGCCAGGTCGGAGCCTGCGCCCGGCTCGGAGAAGAGCTGGCACCAGA
Source organism: Nonomuraea monospora (assembly GCF_039531895.1). Taxonomy (NCBI): domain Bacteria; kingdom Bacillati; phylum Actinomycetota; class Actinomycetes; order Streptosporangiales; family Streptosporangiaceae; genus Nonomuraea; species Nonomuraea monospora. Next base: position 49,611 of record NZ_BAAAQX010000043.1, on the reverse strand, counting down.
TCATCTCGCCGCTGAGCGTCTTGGGCAGGAAGCGCTGCTGCTGCTCCGGCGTCCCGTACGCGGCGATCGACGGCACCACCCAGGCGCCGATGATCATGGCGGGCAGGCGCACCCTGGCGGCCTTGAGCTCCTGCGCGATCAGCACCTGCTCCAGCGGCTTGGCGTCGCGGCCCCACGGCTTGGGCAGGTGCGACATCACGAACCCCTGGTTGGCCAGGGCCCGCTTCTGCTCCTTGCCCTCCAGCTTCGCGATCTCCGCGATCTCGCCGCGGATCGACTCGCGCAGCTCCTCCGCGCCCTCGGGCAGGTCGATCTCCATCTCGCGGGCGACGCCCTGCAGCGACAGCTCGGTCACCGTCGCGGCCCACTCGGCCGACGAGCCGAGCAGGGCGCGCAGGGTGAGCGCGCGGCGGTAGTACAGGTGCACGTCGTGCTCGAAGGTGTAGCCGATGCCGCCGAAGGTCTGGATGGCGTCCTTGGCGCACTGCACGGCGGCGTCCGGCGCCATCACCCCGGCGACGGCGGCGGCGAAGCGCAGCTCCTGGCCCTCGGCGCGGGTGGCGTCCCACACGGTGGCGCGGGCCTGCTCCAGCGCGACGAGCATCCGCGACAGCTTGTGCTTGATGCCCTGGAACTGGCCGATCGGGCGGCCGAACTGGACGCGTACCTTGGCGTACTCGGCGGCGGCCGTCACGCACCACGAGGCCAGGCCCGCCGCCTCGGCGCCGAGCAGGATCGCGGCCAGGTCGCGCACGTCGGAGGTCTCGACGCCCTCCAGGACGCCTTCGGCGGGGACGACCACCTCCGACAGCTCGACCTTGGCGGCCGGCCTGGTCAGGTCGAGCGACTTGATCTCGGTGACGGTGGCGGAGGAGGCGTCGACGAGCACCCACTCCTCACCCTCGGGGGTGGTGACCGGCAGCACCAGCGAGTCGGCCAGCGAGCCGCCGAGCACGGGCTCTGCCGTGCCGGAGACGACCAGCGAGCCGTCGTCGCGGCGGGTGGCGGTCAGCGAGCCGGTCAGCGCGACGGCGGCGGTCAGCGTGCCGTCCACGAACGACTCCAGGTGCTCGGGGCGCTTGGAGGCGTTGATCACCGCGCTGGCCAGCACCGTCGGCACGAACGGCCCCGGCGCCATGCGCTCGGCCAGCGCCTCGACGGCCACGGCCGCCTCCAGGAGGCCGTAGCCGGAGCCGCCGTACTCCTCGGGCACGTGCAGGCCGAGCAGCCCCTGCTCGGCGAGGCCGGGCCAGAACGCTGGACGGCCTTCCGTCCCGGCGCGCAGCAGCTCCGAGGGGATGTTCCGCTCGGCCCAGCCACTCACCGACTCGCGGAGCGCCTCGTGCTCCTCGCTCAACCCGATAGCCATTGCTCATCCTCCAGCCAGGTCCGAGTCATGCCCAGAATCATATTCTAGAGCATGCTTCTGGCATATCGCCCGCGAGCGCCGGTTTTCTGGCTTTCCTACAACGGACGAACCTGCTGCACCAGGGTGTTCAGGTCGCGCCACCGCGTCTTGTTCGTCTCGGGGATCGAGGCCATCAGCATCGCGGGCTTCGTCTTGCCCACTTCGATCACCGTCACCATGGCCTGAGCCTCCTGCTCCTTGCCGCCGAAGGTGTAGGAGACCTTGTAGCCGAGCGTCCATCCCTTGCCGACCGGGATCTTCTGCGAGGCGGTCCACTCGTCGAGCTTCGCGCCCGCCGGGTACTGCGTGCGGATCGTCCAGCGCGCCGCCTGCGTCGCGATCTCCCGGTAGTCGGCGTTCGAGGTGGGCTTCGTCTCCGGCGAATCGCCCGGGTACATCGCGGAGGCGATCACCGTGTGCGGCACCGCGACCTTGCCGATGCGCTGCGCGATCGAGAACGGCGGGAACGACTTCGCCTTCCACGGCGAGGCCAGCCTCGGATAGGTGATGCCGCTCGCCTTGTCGGTGATCGTGCCGGTGACCAGGGACGCCGTGCCGGACAGCGTCGCGTACTTCTTCGAGTCGGGCACCGGCGGCAGCACGATCGGGGTCTCGGTGGGGGTCGGGCTGGTGGACACCGTGGGGGTCACCGACACCGACGGCACCGGCGCGACCGGGACCACCTGCTCGGACGACTGCTGGTTCGTGGGGACGTCGCCGCGGAACACCACGAACACCAGCAGGACGGCCAGGACCGTGCCGAGGATGGCGCCCACCAGGTAGACGGCCTTGATCGGGATGTCGCCGAAACGGCGGGCCCTGGGGGGTGGGGGGAGGGCTGGGACGGAGGGGAGGGGCTGCATGGGCTGCTGCTGAGGCGGCTGCCCCAACCGCAACCCCGGCCCCTGCATCGGTCCCGGCCCAAACACGGGACCCGGCCCCTGCCCAGGCCCTTGCCCGACACCCGGGCCCGCCCCTTGCCCGACACCCGGGCCCGGCCCTTGCCCAACGCCCACGCCCGGCCCATGCGCAGAACCCACGCCCGGCCCTTGCCCCGAGTTCGCGCCCGGCCCATGTCCGGGGCGGCCCGTGCTGGGCCCTTGCCCAGGCCCCTGACCGGCCCCTTGACGCTGGCCTGGCGCACCCGTCGGGCCGGGGCTCGGCGGCGGCGCGGAGGGCCCGGTCGGCGGCTGCCGGGTCGGAGCCTGACTCGGCACCGGAGCGACCTTCTTGCCCGGCGACTTGTCGGGCACCTTGCCAGGCGACTTCTCCGGCGCCTTGCCGGACGACTTGCCGGGTGCCTTCTCCGGCGCCTTGCCGGACGACCCATCGGGTGTCTTCTCAGGCGCCTCGCCAGGCGACGCAGCGGGCGCCGCGGCGGACGACGGCGCGGGCGGCTTACCGGGCGGCGCAGTAGGCGACGGCGCTGGCCCCTTGCCAGACGTCTTGCCGGGCGACGGCGCGGGCGTCTTGCCGGGCGACGCAGCGGGGGACGGCGCGGGCGACTTGCCAGGCGACGCGGCGGGGGACGGCGCGGGCGACGAGGTGGGTGTCTGCCCCTCGGCCTCCCCAGGCGCCTTCACCGGCCCGGACGCCCCAGGAACCGCCGACCGCGAGATCCTGACCGTCTCTTCCGCGGGCAGGACGACCTTGCGGAACGGGGTGGTGGGTGAATCGTAGGTGCGCCTGCGCTCGCCGTCGTCCGCCATGGCCTTGAGGTTACGTCACGACGGAGCGGGATAATTCCTCTATTCCCCCAGCAGAATCTAATTCTGTAAGGTCTGCCAATATGAGGGGTTTCTACGAGATCGCCGCCAACGACCCTGAACGCCCCGCCCTCCTCGGCGACGAGGGCATCTCCTACGGACACTTGCTGGACCGCGTCAACCGCGCCTCCCACGGCCTGACCTCGCGCGGAGTCGCACCGGGCGACTGCGTGGTGACCGTGCTGAAGAACGGCGCCGACGCTCTGACCATGATGCTGGCCACGTACCAGATCGGCGCTTATCTCGTCCCTGTCAACTGGCACTTCACCGCGGAGGAGATCGACTACATCATCGCCGACTGCGGCGCCAAGGTGGTGGTCGCGCCCGACGCGCTCACGGTGGACGAGCTCGCGTCCGGCCGGCCCGGCACCCCGCCCGAGCACCGGCGGGCCGGCTCGATGATGCTCTACACCTCGGGCACCACCGGGCGGCCGAAGGGGGTGCGCCGGCGGCTGCTGGACCTGACGCCGGAGGAGCTGTACCCGATCCTGATGCGCAAGAGCTGGAAGCACTTCGGGCTGCCGATGGGCGGGGTGCATCTGGTGTGCTCGCAGCTCTACCACTCGGCGCCGTACGGGCAGGCGATGATGGCGCTGCAGTTCGGGCACTCGATCGTGGCGCCGGAGCGGTTCGAGGCCGCGGCGGCGCTGGAGCTGATCGAGCGGTATCGGGTGACGAACGCGTTCATGGTGCCCACGATGTTCCATCGGCTGCTGGCGGTGCCGGACCGGGAGTCGTACGACCTGTCGTCCCTCACGCACCTCTACCACGGGGCGGCGCCGTGCCCGCCGGCCACCAAGCAGGCCATGATCGACTGGCTCGGGCCGGTGATCTGGGAGTACTACGGCTCCACGGAGGCGGCCGTGGCCACCATGGTGTCCTCGCAGGAGTGGCTGGCCAGGCCGGGCACGGTGGGCAAGGCGCTGGAGGGCATGACGTTCACGATCGTGGACGAGGACGGCCGCGAGGTCCCGCCCGGCTCGCCGGGGCTGGTCTACATCGGCGGGATCAACCGCTTCGAGTACCACGGCGACCCGGACAAGACGGCCTCCGCGATGCGCGGGCGCGACTACACGCCGGGCGACATCGGCTACCTGGACGACGACGGCTACCTGTTCCTGCTGGACCGCCGGACCGACCTGATCATCTCCGGCGGGGTCAACATCTACCCGGCCGAGATCGAGGCGGCGCTGCTCGAACACCCCTCCGTGTCCGACGTGGCGGTGATCGGCGTGCCCGATGACGAGTGGGGACAGAAGGTGGTGGCGCTCGTCCAGCCGGCGGCGGGCGTGTCCGGCGGGGAGGAACTCACGGCGGAGCTGCTGCGGCACTGCGCGCCCCGGCTGGCCAGGCTCAAGCACCCCCGGCTGATCGAGTACAGGGAGTCGCTGCCGCGCACGCCGACGGGCAAGCTGAGCCGGAGGAATGTCCGGGAAACGTATCTTTCGAGCTGAGATGGGCAGGATCTCCCTATGAGGGAGATCGTCGCGGGACTGGCCGCCGCAGCCGTACTGGTCGCCGGCTGCGGGCCACCTCCCACGTCCACAGGCACCGTCAGCCCGTCCGCACCCTCCCCCACCACTTCGGCTCCGCATTCGCCCACGGCCTCGCCCACGATGACGCCGGAGTCGCTGGAAGCCGCGTACGAGAAGGTCATCTCGGATGTCCTGCCATCCATCGTGCAGATCACCACGAAGGCCGGGCTCGGGTCCGGCATCGTCCTCGACACCCAGGGCCACATCGTCACCAACGCGCACGTGGTGGGACAGGCCACGCAGATGACCGTCACCATCGCCACCGGCGGCGCGGCCCGATCGGCCAAACTGGTCAAGTCGTTCCCGGCCGGGGACCTGGCCGTGATCAAGGTGGACCGTCCCGACGGGCTCAACCCGGCCCGCTTCGGCGACTCCTCGAAGCTCCGGGTCGGGCAGATCGTGCTGGCCATGGGCAACCCGCTGGGGCTGTCCGGCAGCGTCACGAACGGCATCGTCTCCGCGCTCGGCCGTACGGTCACCGAACCGCAGAACCCCGACTCGCCCGGCGCCACCATCGCCGGCGCCATCCAGACCTCCGCCGCCATCAACCCGGGCAACAGCGGCGGCGCCCTCGTGGACCTGTCGGGCCAGGTGATCGGCATCCCGACGCTCGCGGCCACCGACCCCACCCTGGGCGGCGGCGCCGCGCCCGGCATCGGCTTCGCGATCCCGAGCAACACGGCCACGGACATCGCCCGCCAGATCGTCAAGTACGGCAAGGTCACCAACAGCCACCGGGCCGCCCTCGGCATCCGCGGCAGCACGGTCATCGGCTCCGACGGGCAGCCGAGCGGGGTGGGCGTGGCCGGCGTCGAGCAGGGCGGGGGCGCCGAGAAGGCCGGCATCCGCGCGGGCGACGTGATCGTGTCGATCAACGGCAAGGACACGCCGACGATGGCCAGCCTCGCCGAGGCCATCACCACCCTCAAGCCGGGCGACCGCGCCCGGGTGGAGATGATCCGCTCCACCGGCCGCACCGAGACCGTCACCGTGACGCTGGGACAGCTGGCAGGCGAGTAACCGGCGCACCAGCCGCGGGGGTCAGCCCTTCGCGGTGAAGACGATCTCGACGCGCCGGTTCTTCGCCCGGTTCTCCGCCACGGGCTTGCCGTCGATCACGTTGGGCACCTTGGGCCGGCTCTCCCCGTACCCATGGGCCTCCAGCGTCACCCCCGCCGGCAGCAGCCGCCGCACCTCCACCTCGACGGCCCGCGCCCGCCGCTGCGACAGCGTCACGTTGTACGCGTCCGTCCCCTGGTCGTCGGTGTGCCCCTCGACCTTGACCACCCCACCGGCCCCCTCGGCCGCCACCTTCGCGGCCACCTTGGCCAGCCGCTGCCGGGCCTTGGCGGTGAGCTGCCACTTGTCCACCGCGAACAGCACGTCGCTGGTCACCGCCACCGTCACCTGCTGCCCGACCTTGCTCTCGCTCTCGGCGCCGTCCATGGACTCGACCTCGCCGACGATGTCCTCGACGGGCAGCACGAGGTCCTCGACGGCGCCGGTGGCGTCCGCGGGCGGGCTGGGCACCGGGGTCGGCGACAGGCTCGGGACCAGGCCCGGGACCAGACTCGGGACCAGGCCCGGCGACAGGACGAGCGCCAGAGCGACGCTAAGAGATCGGAACATCGGTGAACACGCCGAACATCGGCATCTCAACGTTGATCTTCGTGACGTCCGCCGGCGGTGCCGCGAACACCGCGTACAGCGTGGACGCCTCCTCCGGCTCCATGAACAGCCCCTGAGTGTCGGAGCAGACACACTCCGCGTCCTGGCCTGTGCCGTTGCGCGCCACCCGGTACCGCTTGGCGTTGACTGGGTCGATCAGCGAGACGGTCGAGACCGTGAAGTCCAGCGGGCCAGCGCCCATGCCGTTGTGCACATTGACCTTGCCCTCCGTGGCGGTGACCGTCCAGTTGAGGCTCAGGACGCGGCCCTGGCGCTTGAGCGCGGTGATGTCCACCCGCGCCTTGCCGTACATGTCGCCCGCGCCGACCTTCACCTCGCGGCTGGCGATCACCCCGGCATCCTGCGGCGGCGCACTGCGCGCCGGCGTCTGCCCCTGTTCTTCCGAAGCCGATTGTGGAGCCGCGGAGGCGCTCTGGCCTTCCACCGCGGCCTGCGACTGGCGCTCCTCGCCGCCTCCGCCCTGCTGCCCCGGCATCATGCCGCAGCCCGCCAGCGCGAACGCCGCCACAGCCAGCGCGAACGTCTTCCGCATCACCTGGTCACCTTCGTACTCGGGGAACGTGGCCCTCACCCTAGGGAGGCGACCTTCAGGATCCGCATAGTGCGCTATATGCGCTGACCACGCCGCCTGCCGGCCTCCCGCGCGAGCCTGTCGGCCTCGGCCTTCACATCTTCCTCACCAAGGCCGTCAAACTCTTCCATACCACGCATAAGGGTCTCAACCGCCTCGTCGAGATCGCCCAGCTCCAGGCGCGCCCTCACCAGCGCCAACCGGGCCCGCGCCGCGCTCCTGCGGTCGCCGTACGCCGTGAACGTCTCCAGCGCCGCCCGCGCCGCCTCCGCCGCCCGCCCCGGCGCTCCCGCCGCCTCCTCGATCCCAGCCAGGACGAGCAAGGCCACCGCCTCCGGCAGCCGGTCACCAAGCCGGCGGTTGACACCCAGCCGCCGCCGCACGCAGTCCCGGGCCTGAGCGTGGCGTCCGGCGGCCAGGTGCAGCCGCGCCAGGTCGAGCAGCGCCTCCGCCTCACCGCGCAGGTCACCCAGCTCCTGGTACGCGGCCAGGCCCGCGTTCAGTGCGGCCTCGTCCTCGCGCAGGGATCCGAGCGCCCGCAACGCGTCGGCCCTGCCCCGGCGATCACCCGCCTCCTCGAACACCCGCAACGCCCGCACGAACGCCCGCTCCGCCTCCCTCACCCGCGCCACCCTCCTCGCCCCCACCACCCTCTCCGGCCCCTGAGACGCCCGGCTCGCCTCATCCGCCGCCGCCCGCGCCTGGACCAGGCCCAGGCGGAGGGTGATCCTGGCCAGCTCCAGCCCTTCCACCAGCGGCTGGGCCGCCCGCAGCGCCGCAGCCGCCGCGTCCGTGCGGCCCTCCGCCCGGTGCAGGTCGGCCAAACCGCGCAACAGGAGCGCCTCGCCGTGCCGGTGCCCCGCCGCCCTGGCCGCGTCCAGGCCGGTCGCCGTGGTCGCGTGCCAGTCGTCGTGGTGGGCGCCCAGCTCGAACAGCGGGGTGAGGTAGAAGGCCAGCCGCCACGCGGGCTCGTACAGACCGGCCCGGTAGAAATCCTCGACCACCGCCACCAGGAACCGCCGCTCGGCGCTCAGCCACCGCGCCTCCCGCCGCAACCACCCCGTCTCCAGACCGCTACCGGCACCCAGGGGAAGAAAAGCCTGGTTGCGGCTCGGGCCGGGCTCCCCAGGGAGGAGGGCCTGGGTGCGGCCGGTGCCGGGCTCCGCGGGCAGGAGGGCTTCGCGAGCGTGGCGGGTCCGTTCCAGGATCTCGCCCGCCACGGCCCCCAGCACACCCCGAGCCCCACCATCCTCCTCGGCCAGCCGTTCCGCGGCGTACAACCGGGTCAGGTCGTGCCACCCGTACCGTTCTTGCCCCGCCTCGTCCAGCCCGCGCGACTGCAGCAGCCCGGCCTCCACCAGCGGCTCCAGGTCCGCCCCGAGCACCCACGGCGCGAAGTCGGGCGCGGACAGCGCGCCGAGCCCGCGCAGCAGCCGCCGCTCGGGTTCCGGCAGCCCCCGGTACCCGAGGGCGAGGCTGCCCCGGACGGCGAGGTCGCCCGCGCTGAGCTCGTCGAGCCGCCGCCGCTCGTCGCCGAGCCGCCCCGCCAGGTGGCCGAGCGTCCAGCCCGGTTTTCTGGCCAGCCGGGACCCGGCGATCCGCAGGGCCAGGGGCAGGTGACCGCAGAGCCGGACGATGTTCAGGGCGGCCTCGGGCTCCGCGCGTACCCGGTCGGCTCCGGCGACGCCGCCGAGGAGCGCCACGGCCTCGTCCTCGCCGAGCAGACCCAGCTCGTACGCCCGCGCCGCCTCCAGCCCCGCCAGCGGCGACCTGCTGGTCACCAGGGTGAGGCTGCCGGGCCCGGTAGGGAGCAGGGGGCGCACCTGGGACTCGTCGGCGGCGTCGTCCAGCAGCACGAGCAGGCGCCTGCGGGCCGTCATGCTGCGGTACAGCCGCACCCGGTCGTCGAGCGCGGGCGGCACCGCGCCGTCGGGGCAGCCGAGGGAACGCAGCAGGTCCTCCAGCACGGCGCCGGGCGGACGGGTGCCGAGCGCGGCGTAGAGGCGGCCGTCGGGCAGGTCCAGCGCGGTGGCGGCGTGCACGGCGACGGCCGACTTTCCGCAGCCGGGCGGGCCGTGCAGCACCAGGTGGACGGGGGCTTGGGCCCGTTCGGCGGCGGTGCGGGCGATCCAGTCGAGCACCGACCGCCGCCCCGCGAAGTCCGAGATGTCGGGCGGCAGCTCGTTGACCGGCTCCACCACCGCACCGACACCAGAGTCGTTCAGCGTGTGCCGATGCGCGGCCCCAGACTGATCGTCGAGCACGTGCCGGTGGGCGGCCACCAGCTCGGCCCCCGGTTCCAGCCCCAGCTCCTCGACCAGCGTCCGCCGCACGTCCTGGTACGCGCCCAACGCCTCCGACCTGCGCCCCGCCTGGTGCAGCGCCTCGATGAGCCGCACCCACGCACGTTCACGCAGCGGATGCGCCCCGACGAGCGCCCGCAGCTCCCCCACCACCTCGGCGCCCCGCCCCAGCCGCAGGTCGAGCTCGATCCGCTCCTCCAGCGCGGTCAGCCGCAACTCCTCCAACGGCACCCCGTACGCCCGCCGCAGCACCGACGACTCGACGTCGGCCAGCGCGCCCGGCCCCCGCCACAGCCCCAGCGCCGCCCTGAACCCGTCGGCCGCCTCCGCCACCCGCCCGGCCTCCCTCACCCGCCTGGCCTGCGCGACCAGCCGTTCGAAGCGGTGGCAGTCCACGTCGTCGCGCTCCACGTCCAGCAGGTAACCGCCGGGCACGGTGCGGATGCCGCCGACGGCCTTGCGCAGGGCGCTGATGTACACGCGCAGCACCGACTCGGCGGAGGCGGGCGGGCGGTCGTCCCACACGGCGGACATCAGCCGCTCCACCGGCACCTGCTCACGGGCCGACAGGAGCAGCGCGGCCAGCAACGTCCGGTGCTTGGCCGGTCCCGGAGGCGGGCCGCCGTCGACGCGCAGCGGGCCGAGCACGCCGAACCGCACGCTCACCGGCTCCCCGATCTCACGTGCGGGCCGCCGGTCAGGCTGCGGCTCGTCGATCTCACGCGCAGGCCGCCGCTCGGACCGTAACTCCTCGGCTTCACGTGTAAGCCGCCGGTCGGGCCGTGGCTCGTCGATCCCACGTGCCTGCCGTGGCTTCTCGAGCCGTCGGTCGAGCGGCGAAGGACTCGAAGTGGACGCGGGCCTGCCGGGTGGCGCTCGACGCCGCGTGCACGCCCGCCTCGCCAGGTCCGTACGGGGCGTCGGCGTCGGACACCTCGGCGACCAGGCTCTCGTCCAGCCACATCCGCAGGGTCACCTTGCTCCCGCTCTGACCGCATTCCGCGACGACGCGCCGGGTGCCCTTGCCCGGTGCGTCCGCCGGGCCGTACAGGGTCCTGCCCCCGGTGCCGCGCTTGGTGATCGTGACCTTGCCCGCGCCGCTCACCGCGAACTCGTAGCGGTCTCCCGAGCTCGCCGAGCCGTGGCACCACACACCGTACTCTCCCTCGCCCTCCTCCAAGGTGGCCTTCGCGCTGACCACCACGCCGTTCCCCGGCTCCCGGACGGGCGCCGACTTCCACAGCCGCCAGCCGGGCTCGACGGTCAGCTCGTAGCCGGCGCCGTCCAGGCGGGCGCTTCCGGCGTTGGACGTGCCCACGGCCCACCCGTCCGCGAACCCGGCCTCGTACGGCCAGGTCTGGGACGTCAACCCGGGCAGGGTCGCGGCGGCGACGGCGAGAACCAGCGCGACGCTCCCGGCCGCCGCCACCCACGGCCACCACCTCCTCCCCCGACCCAACGCGGCGGGTGCGGGGGGCGCGGCGGGTGCTGGGGACGCTACGGGCGCAGCATGCGCGCCAGGCGCTGAGGACGCGGCGGCCGTGGGCATGGCAGGCGCGGCAAAGTCGGCGGGCGCGACGGGCGTGGGCGGGGCCAACCGGGCGGACCCGACAGGCGGGGCGGGCGCGGGCGACCCAGCGGGCCAGGCGGTACCACGCACGTCGGCCGTGACACTCTCCGTCCAAGCCCGCTCCACCACCTCAGTAGCCGCAGCCAGCCGAGTACCCCCAACCATCTCGGCCAGCAACCCCTCAGCCGTCGGCCGCAGCCGAGCATCCTTGGCCAATGCCCGCTCCACAACCCCCCGAATGCCCGGATCCAGCCCATCCAGCCGCGGCTCCTCGTGAAGAATCCGCCCCAACACGTCCCCACCCCCGAACGGCAACCGCCCCGTCCCCGCGAAGGCGATCACCCCGCCCCAGGCGAACACGTCGGCGGCAGGCGTCAGGGGCTCGCCGCGCGCCTGTTCGGGCGCCATGAAGGCGGGCGTCCCGAGGATCACCTGGCTGGACAGGGCGTCGTGGTCGACGAGCCGCGCGATCCCGAAGTCGATCACCCGCGGCCCCAGCGGCGACAGCAGCACGTTGGCGGGTTTGAGGTCGCGGTGGATCACCCCGGCCCCGTGGATGGCGCTCAGCGCGGTCGCGACGCCCACCGCGAGCGCCTCCAGGTTCCCGCCCGTCAGCGGCCCCTGCTCGTGGACGGCCCGCGCCAGGTCGGGGCCTTTGACGTACTCGGTGACGAGGTAGGCGACGCCGTCGTCGATCCCGGCGTCCAGGACGGGCGCGGTGCAGAATCTGGCGACCCGGCGGGCCGCCGCGACCTCCCGCTCGAAGCGGCGCAGGAACGCGGGGTCGCCGGCGAGGGCGGGGTGGATGAGCTTGACCGCGGCCAGGCCGCCCGTGGGCGTGGCGGCGAGGTGCACCTCGCCCATGCCGCCGCGCCCGAGCAGGCGCCGCAGCGTGTAGCCGCCTATGACCCGGTCACCGTTCATCGCAGACACATTAGCCAGAGCCGGGATCAACCCACCGCTTGCGCCAGCCGGTAGCGGGAGGGCGGGATGCCGTACCGGTCGATGAAGGCCTGCCGCAGCGTCTCGGCCGTGCCGAACCCGCAGCGGACGGCGACGGCCGCCATGGGGAGTGAGGTGGAGGCGAGCAGGTGGGCGGCGGCCTCGGTGCGGGCCTGCCTGACGTAGCGGCCGGGCGTCTGTCCGAGGTGCTTGAGGAAGAGCCTGGTGAGGTGCCGTTCGCTGACGCCCGCCTCGACGGCGAGCGTGGCGGTGCTCAGGTCGTCGCGCAGGTGGGCGGAGATGTGTTCGAGGGTCCGCTTGACCAGGCTGTTGGCGGGTGAGGGGGCGCTGACGAACATGCTCATCTGCGCCTGGTCGCCGGGGCGTTGCAGGTAGGTGACGAGATTCCTGGCGACGGTTCTGGCCAGCTCGGTGCCGTTGTCCTCCTCGACGAAGGCCAGCATGAGGTCCAGGGCGGCGGTGATGCCGGCGGAGGTGGCGACGTTGCCGTCCCTGATGAAGATGGGGTCGGGGTCCACGACGACGTCGGGGTAGAGGTCCGCCATGCGCTGCGCCTGGTGCCAGTGGGTGGTGGCGCGCCGCCCGTCGAGCAGGCCGGCGGCGGCCAGGATGAAGGCGCCGGTGCAGACGGAGGAGACGCGGCGGCTCTCCTTGGCGAGCCGGCGGACGTGGCTGACGATCAGCGGGTTCGCGGCGGCGTCCTCGTGGCCGATGCCGCCCGCGACCACCAGCGTGTCGAGCGGCCCGGTGACCCTTTCCAGGACGAGCTGGGCGTGCAGGGTCAGCGCGGTGGCCGTGGAGATGGGGTGGCCGCCGGGGGTGGCGACGCGGTACTCGTAGTACGGCAGCGCGCCGTGCCAGTTGGCGCTCTCCAGCGTCGAGGTGATGCTCGCGATCTCGAGCAGCTCCGAAGCCTCGTAGGCCACGATCACGACCCGTCGTCGGTCCATGGCCCCGACTGTAGGTGCGAAGGACGCAGAACCCAAGTTTCCGGACCTTCCCGGCCGTCTTCCTTGGCCGCCGCCACCCGTACCGGACACAGTCGGGGCATGACAACGACGACGCCCCCCAAGACCGGACGCCGCTGGGGCAGGTTCGCCCTCCACTACCTCGAAATGATCATCGCGATGTTCGTCGGGATGTTCGCGCTCGGCATGCTGCAGTCGGCCGTTGGCCTCGGCGTCTCCCACGCCGGGCAGCCGGAGCTCTGGTACCTGTCGATGGCGCTGAACATGTCGATCGGCATGGCCGCGTGGATGCGGTTCCGCGGCCACGGCTGGGCGCCGACGCTGGAGATGTGCGCGATCATGTTCGCGCCCGCCGTCCTGCTCTTCCCGCTGCTGTGGACGGGCGTCATGGACGCCGACGGGCTGATGCTGGTCTCGCACGTGGTGATGTTCCCGCTCATGCTGGTGGCGATGCTGCGCCGCCTCGACGAGTACGCCGGGTGCGCTCATTGAGCGCCTTGCGGTAGCCGTCGAGTACGTCCTGCCGCAGCAAGGAGCCGAACCCCGCCCGCTCCAGCCGCGCCGCGAGCTGGGGCACGTCGAGCCGGAGGGTGGCCGCGGTGGCGGCCATGCTCCAGCCGTGCGCGGCCAGCTCGCTCAGCAGGTGGCCGCGCCGGCACTGCGACTCCGACAGTCTGAACGTCTTCAGGTACGCCAGCCGCCCGTCCGCGCCGGTGATCGTCTCGCCGATGTGGTTCTCGCTCTTGCGCTCGAACGAGGGCAGGAACCGGCTCAGTGTGTACGGGCCCATCCGGTAGACCTGCTCCACCCGCTTGGGCGCGCCGAGCAGCCCGGCCGCCATGACCGAGTCGTGGAAGCCCGCCCACTCCCGCTCCTGCCGCTCGGCCTCGGCGCGCAGGTCGGCGAACGAGGTGACCGCGCTGTCGTCGATCACCGCGGGGAAGTCCCTGGCCGGGTAGAACAGGGCGTACTCGTGGATCAGCTCGCCGTACAGGTCGCGGACGAGGGTCGGGTGCAGCGCCCGGTAGTCCGCGGGGTGCGGCACCACGAAAGCACTGGCCAGCGTGTCCCCCGTGTACAACAGCAGCCCGCACTGCCCCGGGTGGATCTCGAAGACCTTGAGCGCGTCGTCCAGCCCGCGCACCTCGGCGCCCGTGTAGGCGTCCTCGGCGCGCGGGGACAGGCCGCGTGAGATCGCCGCGCGCGACCACTCCTCCCAGGCGATCTCGGGGCCGCCGAAGTGCAGCGCGAGATAGCCCTCCAGGGCCAGGTGCAGCGGCAGGAACCTGAGCCGGTTCGCCTCCACCCGGCGGGCCATCCTGCGCCGCGTCCTGACCGGGACGTGCCGCAGCGGCTGCCCGAGCTGCGTGCCGTACGCCGCCGCCGGGGTGCCGTCGGCGGTCCAGGACGCGACGAAGGCGTGCGGCACGTACGCCGTGTAGAACGTGTGGTCCGGCAGGGACACCACGCTGGCCTCGTCGCCGTACACCTTGGCGTGCAGCCGCAGGTCCACGATGGGCTCGCGGCGCACGAGCGGCACCAGCCGCATCGCACCCCAGGTCTGCGCGGGCCGCGTCTCCAGCCCCGTCAGGTCGATCACGACCGCACCACCCGATCCCGCAGAGCCGCCGCCCGATCCTCCAGTGCCGCCCGATCCAGCAGAGCCGCCCGATCCTCCAGGTACGCCCGCAGCTCCGCGAGCCCCGTCCGCCCCTCCGCGAACCTGGCCAGCTCCACCAGCGCCGGAAGATCCTCGGCGTCCCGGATGCCGGCGGTCGGCACCACCCTGGACAGCCGCCGCACCTCGAACTGCCCGGCGTCGTAGACCGGGTTCAGGTGCACGATCCCGACCTCGCCCGCCGGGTCGAGCTTGCGCCGCCAGACGCGCAGCACCTCGCCCGCCAGCCCGGGAGGCGCGTTGTCCCAGCCGTCGGAGACGATGACGAGCAGGTCGGGCCGCCCTTCGAGGCCGTCGAGGATCCGCCGGCCCAGCGGGGTGGGGCCGGTCGGGCGGGCCTGGAGCGGGTCGGAGCGGCCGGACAGCCACAGCGCGCGGTAGCCGCCCGCCAGCGCCTCCAGCAGGTAGTGGCAGGCCAGCGCGACGGCCAGCGGCCGGTGGCGCTTCGCCGGCGAGCCGAAGGCGGAGAAGCTGTCGTCCAGGACCGCCGTCACCAGCCCCCACGTGCCGGCCCGCGCGCCCGCCGCCCGCGCCGCCGACGCGCGCAGGGCGCCAACCAGCTCATCGCGCCGCCGCGCCCGCGCGTCGGCGCCCAGCGACAGCACGTACGAGGCCAGCCTGACCAGCGGCATCGCGGCCAGGTCCGCCTCGGTGCGTACGCCGTCACGCCCGGCCGACTCGCTCAGCCGCAGCCGCTCCAGCCGGGTCAGCCGGGGCGCGACCCGCTCCAGGAAGACGGCCCGGCTGATGCCGTGGCGGGCGGCGAAGCCCTCGGCGACCGTGTACGGCAGGTCGTACAGGGCGTTCTTGTCGTAGTGCGCCCGCCGCCACGCCTCCAGGACGGGCGTGTCGTACCGGGCGCGGCTGAACGGCGCGAACAGGAAGGCGCCCAGCTCGCCCTCGGGCCGCAGGTGCGCGTGCCGCACCGCCGACTTCACCGCCGTGCGGTACTTGACCGCGTCGAAGGCCAGGTCGGGCCGGGCGGCGAGCCAGTCGCGGATGAGCGCGCGGGTGCGCCGGTTGTTCACGCCCGCGCTGCGCAGCTCCTTGAACAGGCGGTAGACGCGGGGCGGGCTCATCCGGCTCAGCCGCCGGGCGATGAGCCGCGCGTCGCCCTGGTGGCCGCCCTTGCGCCTGAGCAGGTTGGCGATGATCAGGGCGGCGTTGTGGTCGTTGATGTCCAGCGCGAGCGTGGCGGCGTACAGGTCGGGATAGTTGCCGTGGATGTAGCTGTGCAGGAAGGCGAGGGAGAGCCGCTGCTCGCCGGCCGCGCTGTGGAACTCGCGCTGGCCGGTCGAGGTGATCGCCGCGTTCGCGAAGAGCAGCACGTCCTCGCACTCGATCAGGTCGGCGTAGGTCTCCATCGGCTCCCCCGGGGTGGTGGGGACTGGCCGGGGAATGGGGGCACGATCTGCGAAAGGTTCGCTGTACAGGCGGATTCCGGAAGTCGTACCGAAGTCCCGCGGCCAGTCTGATTCCGGACCTTACCGGCGGTTCCCGGCGAGCGCGATGGAATTTGCACCGCCTCACCGGGTCTGTGTCTTGATCTTCCCGAGCGTGGCCTGCCGATCGCGGATGTCCGAGATCAGCACGTGCGCGACCAGCAGCAGCCCGAGGCAGAGGACGTCGGCGGCCCACCACGGGATCTCGGCCAGCAGCAGGTACCCCTGGCCGTCGCTCAGCGACCTGATCACCACCGTGACGACCGCCACCACGAGCGTGACCAGCCCCCAGCTCCACAACGGCGGCAGGTTGCCCTTGTTCCACAGCCGCACCCGCCAGTTCATGAACACGGCCAGCACGCCGAGCAGCGCGCAGAAGCCGATCAGCCACCAGGGCAGGGCGAAGGCGGTCTGCTCGGAGATCTGCTCGCGCGTGGTGCGCAGCTCGGCCTCGGCCGCGCGCCTGGCCTGCTCGGCGGCGGCGAGCTGCCGTTCGAGCTGGGCCACGCTGCGCTGCTGACGGGCGGGCGGCGTGGCGTCGTCGGTCGGCAGCATGCGGGTCACGACGGTCAGCATGATCGCCACGAACGACAGCGCCAGCACGATGGCCATGAACAGGTCGATGAAGCGCAGGTCGAGCGGGGGCGCGAACGACCGGGGAGCCCGCCTCCTCACTGCTCCCTCACCAGCGAGTACCGCTGCGGCTTGGTCTCCGCCGCGGTCAGCCGCTCCACGGCGGTACGCAGCGCGTCCAGCCCCTTCACCAGCTCCTCGGTCCTGCCCCGCGTGTGGGCCAGCTCCTGCGTCAGGCCCTGCACCTGGGACAGCTCCTTGGTCAGCCCCTGGGCCAGCTCGCGGCTGAGCCCCGCCTGGGCGGGCGCCGCCTCCTTGCCGGGCAGCCGCGCCAGGTAGATCAGGAACACCTCGTCCGCCGCTCCGACGTTGGCCCGCTCACCCCGTTCGACCAGGGCCATCGCGCCGAACGCGAGCACGCTCAGGAACAGCGCGACCATCGTGACGCCGAACGCGGAGGCCAGCTCGGGCAGCACGTACTGCTTGAGCGCGGCGATCAGCACGCTGGGGTCGCCCTGCCCGTCCAGCGCGTTGCCGAACGAGCCGACCATCGCCGCCATGGTGAGCGCGGTGCCGATGAACCCGAAGACCGGCAGCGCCCAGATGAGCGCGTGGTCGAGGTGGTGCCTGTTGGCCAGCTCGCTCTCGTCCAGCGCGGAGCGGGCGCTCAGCACGCCCTCGCAGTCGCCGCCGGCCTCCGCGGCCTCCTTGAACAGCTTGAGCCGCCGCGCCACCAGCGTGTCCTCGCTGGGCCGCACCGACCCGATGTTCGCCACGGCCCGCTCCGTCGCGGCGCTCTCGCGCCGGATGTCGGGCACCGCCCTGACGATCCTCAGCACCGTGGTCAGGAAGACCGCGATGACGAGCGTGACCACGAGCTCGGCCGCCGCCGGAGCCGTCGCCGCGCCCACGAACCTCAGCAGGGCGCCCACCGCCCCCGCCATCAGCAGCACCCCCGACACCAGCAGCCCCACTATCGGCGCGAACGCCCAGTGGCGCCAGTCGTACCTTGACACGCTTCAACCCCACTTAACACACAGGAATGTCAAAGCAACACCTAAGCACACGTAGAGCTATATTTGGTGACAGAGTGGCAGAGTTGTAACTCATTGCTCGCGAACGATCGCTCAAAGCGGCGGCGGATCCGCCTCCGGCAGCAGGCCGAGCCACTGCGCGTGCCGGATCGCCGTGACCCGGTTGGTGGCCTCCAGCTTGCGGTAGAGGTTCTCCTGGTGCTTGCTGACCGTACGAGGTGAGATGCCCAGCCGCCGCGCGATCGTGCCCGCGGTCAGCCCCTCGGCCAGCAGCCCCAGCACCCCCAGCTCCCGTGGCGTGACCCCGAGCCCCGCCTGCCGGTCCGGGTCGTCCGCGAGGGCGAGCAGCGACTCCCGCCACCGGACCAGGTGGCGCAGCCGCTTCTCGGCGGTGACGAGCAGCGGCCGGATCCTGGCCCGCTCAGTGGTCTCCTCGCGCGGCGGGCGGCAGAGCGGGCAGCGCAGCCCATCCGCGGGCTCGGCCGCCGGTCGCGCCAGCTCGGGCTCCAGCTCCATGGCCACCCCGACCAGCAGCTCGACCACCAGGACGAGCACGCGCTCGTAGTCCCGCCGCGACACCTCCATAGCGGGGCATGCCAGCACACCGCGAGCCCGCCGTCCAGGTACTTCTGCACACTACGTACTTCTCCGTATGGCCCGCCCGCGCGGCCGGCCGCAACCCTGGGCCTTCAGGACAGAGCACAAGGGGGATCCATGGGCAAGTTATCGAGGCTGCTGGCCGGGCTGCTGCTCGGCCTGGCCGCGCTGCTGTCAGGGGCGGGGCCGGCGCAGGCTGCCGTTCCCGACGTGTGGGCCTTCGCCTACCTGGACAACGCCACCCCGCCACCGGGGTACATCATGAGCACCGCCCACCAGTCGGGCAGCTACAAGGCCGCCTGCCCGGCCGCCTGGGGGCAGGTGTCGAACCCGTCCGTCGGCTTCTACCAGGTAACCTTCCCGTGCACCGGCGGCTACGGCGCCGGCATCGTGCACGTGACCGCCGTGGACGCCACGGGCGGCTTCTGCCAGGCCGGCCGCTGGGGCCCCTCGGGCCGCAACGAGCTGGTCTACGTGTGGTGCTTCGACGCCGCCGGCGCCCTGGCTGACAGGCGCTTCACGGTGCTCTACACGGCCAGCACGGGCTCCTCGCCCGCCGGCAGCCACGCGTACGTGCACGCCAACGCCACCGGGACGCTCATCACCGGCTTCAACTCGACCGGCCTGGCCAACACGGTCGTCCAGCAGGCCCCCGGCCGCTACCGGGTCGAGCTGCCCGTCCCGAACCCGCGCGCCTACACGGGCGACTTCCAGGTGACGGCGGTCGCGGGGAGCGGCACGCCCCGCCACTGCCGGGTCGCCGACTGGTCGCTCGGCCAGAGCGGCTACCTCGTCTACCTGGCCTGCACCGACCGCTCGGGACGCGACGCCGACAGCGGCTTCACCCTGTCGCACCACCACAAGCGCACGGTCTACGGGGTGCCTGGCCCGCCGATCCACCTCGGCTACCTCCTGCACCCGGTGTCCGGCGCGCCGATGCCCGACACCAACTACAACTCGGTCGCCGGGCCCAACGTGGCCGCCCAGGTCGCCCCCGGCCAGTGGGACGTCGTCTATCCAGGGGTCGGCGTCCGCGAGACCCACATGCAGGTGACCGCCTACAGCGGCCGGCCGGTCTACTGCCAGCTCTCCGACCTGTGGACGATCAGCGGCACCGACGCCGTGGCCCGTACCGTGGCCTGCTTCGCCCCGGGCGGAGCCCCGGCGGACAGCGCCTTCTTCGCCACGTTCGCGTCCAGCGCCTGACGCCCGCCCGTCCCCCGCCTCGGGGCGGGGGACTCGGTGTCAGCGGGTGTAGTCGAGCGGGCCGTCGTTGAACAGCCTGAAGGGGCCGTTGGCGATGGCCCGCTTCAGCGCCTGCCGGTCTTCGTGGACGTAGTCCCCGCCGTCCACGCCGTACTCGGTGAAGTTGTTCTCACCGTAGGTCGCGCGGGCGTCCTGTTCGTAGCCGAGCTGCGTGCCGAAGCGGTACGCCGCCCGGTTGGCCGCCTGGTCCTCCTTGGCGCGCGCCTCGTAGTACTCCTGCGAGTCCATGCTGAGGGGGTTCGGGTCCCAGCGGCTCCTGGCGATCTCGACCTGCCGGACGAACTCGCCCGCCATGGCCTCGGAGGAGGACCAGCCGGCGCCGCCGATCCGGATGACGTTGAGGTTCCTGTCGTAGCCGGAGGCGTACTGGTTCCGCTCGTTCTGGTACAGGGTGGTGATGCCGTGCTCCTCGGCGTACGCGAGCGCCGCCCGCCCCTCAGGCGTCTCGTTCAGCACCCTCTCGGCGGCCTCGCGGGCGCTGGAGTTGTCGTCGAACGGGTTGAGCGTGAGCGTGTCGGCCACCACCAGGGCCGTCTGGAAGCCGGGCACGATCATGCCGCGGGCCAGCATGCGCTTGGCGAGGCGCAGGGCCTCGACCGCGTTCGAGCCGATGTTCCGCTCGATCTGGGCCAGGGTGGCCTGGAGCGCCTTGCGCGTCCCCATCGTCCGGATCCTGGTGAAGAGCGCGCCCAGCGCCGGGCCCAGCGCGAAGGCCCGGATGATCGACAGCAGCAGCGCGAGGAGGGCCAGCACGACGACGTACTTCCACACGGTGCGGAACACCACGACCGCGGTCGTCCCGGTGCCGACCAGGGCGTTGGCCAGCGCGCCGTCGCTCATCCGCTCCTCGGTGCCGCCCCAGGAGCTCTCGAAGACGGACACGTCGCCGCTGTAGTTGCCCGACGCCCGTACCTGGGAGACGGCCGAGGCCGACTCCGCCTGGCCGTCCTGCGTGGCGGAGGCGAGGTCCAGCCACGATCCGGCCCCGTCCATGCGCTGCGTCTCGTCGGCGCGCGGCCAGGGGGCGTCCGACGCGACGAGCCCGTGCACGGCCCGCAGGCCCGACGGCAGCTCCCAGCTCACAGCCCCTCCAGACGGGCTCGCAGCTCGCTCGCGGCCTCGATGCCGGTCTGCTCCGCGTGCGCGTAGTTCCGATCCGACGCCTCGGCCTTGGCGGCGTGGTCGCGCAGCGTCCGCGTCGTGGATCCGAAGGCGCCGCGCACCAGCTCGGTCAGCCCCGCGAACTCGACGTCGAACTGCGCCCCCGGCCGCTCGGGCGGCGCTCCCGCGCCTCCGGCGTACTCGGCCCTGCCGAGCGCGCCGCCCAGGGCCCGCTCCAGGTGGTCCGCCTGGTCCCTGAGCCGGCCCGCGGACACGACCCGGCTGCCGTGGACGACCTGGATGCCGTCACCGTTGCCGTTCATCGCCGCGTGCCCTGCCGCATCAGCCGGTCCAGCCGCGCGGTCAGCTCGTCGGCGGCCAGGAGGATCTCGTTCATGTTGCCGCGGGCGTCGGCCTCGATGCCCTTCAGCAGGGCGGTCAGCTCCGGCGTCTCCTGCCGCAGCGCCTCGGGGACGGCCTGCATGGCGCGCTCCTGCGCGACGGCGCGGGCCCGCCCGAACGCCTCCCTGATCGCGGCGGCCAGCTCTTCGGACGGCAGCCGCATCGCCCTGGGGTCGATCACCAGCCCCACCAGGTCGCTGGTGCCGTCGACCTCCACCTTGACCAGGCCGTTGGCCGCCGCCGCGACCTCCCGCAGCTCGGCGAACCTGTCCAGGAAGTCGGCCTCGTCCGAGGTCGCCATGGGCCCCTCACTTTCGGTCATGCTCGATGGCAAATTTCGGCCAAAGAGATCCAAGCAGAAGGGCGTGGCGTCCCACGTGGTTGATCTTGAAAGTTCGCCCGCGGTTCACCGGCGGTTCCACCGGCGACCGGGGCCAGAAAACACGAAAACCGCCCCTACCTGCGGCGTATCCGCAGGTCAGAGGCGGTCTGTGGTGGAGGTGGCGGGAATCGAACCCGCGTCCTTCAACCCCAAGTCAGGGCTTCTCCGGGCGCAGCCTGCTGTGCTTTTCTCAGCCCCGGCGATCACGCAGGCGAGTCGCCGACGGGCTCAGCCACTGTTTGGTTTCCCGATCGCCCCCGTGGCCGGGTTGATCGGTTGAGCCTTCTGATGATGCCAGACACCGGGCCGAAGGCACTCCCGGGCTGACAGTGGTTTCGCTACTTAGGCAGCGAGCGCCAGGGAGTCCCTGGCAGCCACAGTGCTCTTGGAATTGGCACTTGTTGGTTACGGTCACAGGATTAACGAGGTTATGTCCGCAGTCCTCGGCCCGCTTCACCTGGCTTGCAAGGTCAAAGTCGAAGCCAGTCACCCCCTGTGCAGTTATCAACACGCCCCCGCCTGGACGGGGTCGCGCATTGATGAATGTACATGGGACAACACCCTCAACGCCAACTTAATTCCGGGTGTACCCGGGGACGCCGAAACCCCCGGGAGCGCGGCGCTGAGGCACGCGCTCCCGGGGGCCGACCGGCAGGGTCGAGCCGGTCCGGACGGCAGGACTTCCCCCGAGATGAAGTCCTGTCTCATCACGGCGCCTGGGACCGCAACCCCCCGAGCGGGCCCAGACATTCAGTAAGACGCAACCCGCGGCCCGAATGGTTGCTCCGCGTCGCGACTATTTCACGGAGAGTTGCGCAGCCCTGCGAAGAAGCTGCCCGCGACGGCCGCCGCGTCGTAGTTCTTGGTCAGCACAGCGACGGCCACATCGCCCTGCCAGCCGACGAACCAGCCCTGCTGGCTGCCCGCCGACGCCCGCACACCGTAGACGCGGCCCTTGCCCGCCTGGGCGGGCGTGCCGGCCGCGCCGGCCCGCATCATGGTCATCAGCGCCGCGCGCACCTTCGGGTCCATCGCCACCGGAGCCGGCTGGACGGCCGGCGTCGTCTCCGCGGCCGGGTCGGGCGACTTCGGCGAGGTGACCAGCACCGGCGGCCGCCACGTGCCCGAGCCCACCGCCGCGGCCACCAGGGCCATGCTGAGCGGGCTCATCTCGACGTTCTGGCCCGCGATCGCCTTGGCCTTGTCGGCGTCGCTGGACAGCTCGGGCAGCGTCCCGCTGAACGACTTCAGCGGCAGCCGCCACGGCAGCCCCACCCCGAACGCCTTGGCGCTCCTGTCCAGCTCGTCGGCCGTGACGCGGCGGGCCAGCGAGGCCAGCGCCGTCACGCAGCCCTTGGCGAAGTTCTCCTGGAGGGTGGCCGACGTCGTGACGCCCGTGGACTGCCCCGCGTAGACGAACTTGGCCCCGCCCACCGTGCGCTCCTGCGGGCAGGCCAGCTTCTGCTTGGGGCTCACGCCCTTCTTCAGCAGCGCGTCGGCGGCCACGATCGAGAACGCCGTGCCGGCGGGGAACTTGCCGGCCAGCGCGTCGCGCTCCTGGTGCAGGCCCTTGGCGCTGACCGCGAGGATCTCGCCGGTGTCGCGCTGCACCGCCACCAGCGCGCTCGTCTCGGTGTCGGCCACCGCCTGCTCGGCCGCGGTCTGCGTGACCCGGTCGATGGTGGTCTTGACCGAAGCGTTCTGCCGGCCCGACCACTGCTTGAGCTCCGCGACCTGCTGGCCGGTCTTGAGGTCGAGGGTGATCACCGTGGTCTCGGTGGAGCCGGTCAGATAGTTCTGGTAGGCCTGCTGCAGGCCGTTCCTGCCCACCGAGTCGCCCGCCCGCTGCGGGCCGCCGAGCTTCTGCTCCGTCTCCGGCGTGAGCGCGCTGACGCTGCCCACGATCTGGCGCGGCGCGTCGGGCTCGACCGGCTGCTTCTGCGGGTTGACCTCCAGCCCGTCGATGGCCTCCAGCTTCGCCTGCATCGACAGGTACCGCGAGCGCCCGAACGTCACGAGCTGCACGAAGTCGTCGGGCGGCGAGGACCTGACCCGGCTCAGCAGCCGGTCCTGGGCGTAGCCGGTGACCTCGGAGAGCTGGGCCACGACGCTTTCGGCCTGGCCGCCGAGCTGGTTGGGGTAGACGCCCGCGACGTAGAGCACGGTGTCGCTCTGGAGCGGGTCGTCGTCCCTGTCGACCAC
Source organism: Nonomuraea monospora (assembly GCF_039531895.1). Classification (NCBI taxonomy): domain Bacteria; kingdom Bacillati; phylum Actinomycetota; class Actinomycetes; order Streptosporangiales; family Streptosporangiaceae; genus Nonomuraea; species Nonomuraea monospora. The sequence goes on along the minus strand of NZ_BAAAQX010000043.1, from coordinate 26,161 downwards.
CGGCTGGCGCGGGCGCGGCTCGGTCGCGACCGCGAACCGCTGACCCTCCTTGAGCTGCGGATGCAGCACCGAGGGCGACCAGCGCACCTTCCAGACGCCGTCGACCAGGTGCAGCGGCAGCACGCCTTCGTACTGCCACAGGGGGTTGTTCTCCCCCAGGTCGACCTCGGCGTGGAAGTCGGCCTTGGACTCCTCGCCGGTCACGCTGATGCTGGAGATCTTGAAGCGGAACGAGGCCGCGTCGAGCTCCAGCTTGGCGTCGGCCAGCGCCTGGCGCACCGTCGCCACGTCGCCGTCGGTGCGGCCTGCGGCCAGGTCGTAGTCCTCCGTCTGCCAGCCCACGAGGAAGTCGCGCACCGCGTCGTGCGGTGACGGCTCCTCGAAGCAGCCGGTCAGCGTGGTGCTCGCGACCGCCAGGGTGACGGTCGCGGCCAAGGTGCGGCGGGCGCGTCTCATCGGTTGCGGTGTCACACTCTCATCGGTTGCGGTGCCGCAGCGCCCGGGCCATCTCCCGCTTGGCCTGCTGCTCCGCCAGTGCCTGCCGCTTGTCCCAGTCTTTCTTGCCCCGGGCCACGGCGATCTCGACCTTGGCCCTGCCGTCCTTGAAGTAGAGCGTCAGCGGCACGATCGTCAGCCCGCCCTCCTTCGTCGCGGCGGCGAGCTTGTCGATCTCCTTGCGGTGCAGCAGCAGCTTGCGCTTGCGGCGCGCCGTGTGGTTGGTCCACGTGCCCTGCGAGTATTCGGGAATGTGCACGTTGAGCAGCCACGCTTCGTTGCCGTCGATGCTGGCGTAGCCGTCGACGAGCGAGGCGCGGCCCTCGCGCAGCGACTTCACCTCGGTGCCCTGCAGCACCAGACCCGCCTCGAACGTGTCCTCGACGTGGTAGTCGTGCCGAGCGCGCTTGTTCTGGGCGATGACCTTCCGCCCGGTCTCACGTGGCATGCTTCGACTTTACCGGCGACCGGGGCGGTCACGACCCAAGCGCACCCCTACACCCTGAGGTAGCGGCGCAGCGTCACGAACGAGGCCAGGATACAGATCACGACACCGATGATCATAGTGAGCGTGATCGTCTGCGCCAGGTCGTTCCAGCCGAGCCCGGTGCCGAAGAAGGTGACGACCTCGTCGAACAGGAACACCTTCGCCATGATCAGGATGACCGCGGCGAACACCCCGCCGACCAGGCCGGCGATGACGCCTTCCATGACGAACGGAAGCTGGATGTAGAGGTTGGAGGCGCCGACCAGCCGCATGATGCCCGTCTCCCTGCGCCGGTTGAACGCCGACAGCCGCACCGTGTTGCCGATCAGCAGGGCCGCCGCCAGCACCAGCACGATGGCCACCGAGAGGGCGGCGATCGCCAGCGTGTTGAGCAGGTTGAAGAACGGGGAGATCAGTTGCTTCTGGTCCATCACCTGCGCCACGCCGGGCTGGCCCTTCATGGCGTCGATGACGGGCTGGTAGTTGTCGGGGTCCTGGAGGCTGATCCTGAACGACTGGGGCAGATCCTCGACCTTGGTCGCGTCGACGAGGGCCTTGTTGGACGAGAACGACTGCTTGAAGTTCTCGTACGCGGCTGTCTCGTCCTCGAAGAGCACACCCTTCACCCCGGGGGTGTTCTTGATGTGCTCCTGGAGCGCCTTGGTCTGCGCGGGCGTGATCGCCTTGCCGTTGCAGGCCGGCATGGCCGTCCCCTTCTTACAGAGGAAGACCGAGACTTCGACCTTGTCGGCCCAGTAGCCGTTCATCAGCCCGACCTGGCTGTTGATCATCAGGCCGACGCCCAGGAGTGCCATGCTGACCGCCACGGTGATGACGACGGCGATCGTCATGGTCAGGTTGCGACGGAGGCCGATCCAGACCTCGGAGAAGATGAAATTCGCCCGCATGTCTTGTCTGCAGCTCCCTGTCAGTACGCCTGGCCGTACACGCCACGCGACTGGTCACGGACGATCTTGCCGTCCTCCAGCTCCACGACACGCTTACGCATGGAGTCGACGATGGCCGCGTCGTGCGTGGCCATGACGACCGTGGTGCCAGTCCTGTTGATGCGGTCGAGCACCTTCATGATGCCGATGCTCGTCGCGGGGTCGATGTTGCCCGTGGGCTCGTCGGCCAGCAGGATCATCGGCCTGTTGACGAACGCGCGGGCCATGGCGACGCGCTGCTGCTCGCCGCCGGACAGCTCGTCGGGCATGCGGTGGGCCTTGCCCTCCAGGCCGACCAGCTCGACGACCTCGGGCACCACCTTGCGGATGAACCGCCGTGGCTTGCCGATGACCTCGAGGGCGAACGCCACGTTCTCGTAGACGTTCTTGTTGGGGAGCAGCCTGAAGTCCTGGAAGACGCAGCCGATGCGGCGGCGCAGGTGCGGCACCTTGAAGTTGGAGAGGCGGGCCAGGTCCTTGCCGGCGACGTGGATCGCGCCGGAGTTGGGCCGCTCCTCCTTGAGGATCAGACGCAGGAACGTCGACTTGCCTGATCCCGAGGGACCGACGAGGAACACGAACTCGCCCTTGTCCACGTCAACGGATACGTGGTCGAGGGCGGGCCGGTTCTGGTTCGCGTAGACCTTGGTGACATTATCGAAATGGATCACGAGAGCATCACGGCATGCCAGTCTAGGGGTCAGGACGGAAGCGAGGGTGGCACATGCCCACTTCCCGCCACCGGCCGATCGGGGGCGTTGACTTTACTGATGATCGACGTTCCGATTGGCCAGACGACAGTCTAGGGGGAAGACTGGCATGGAACGTCCATAACGGAAACAAAACGATTGTGCGGCTAGACTTGGGGCTGTCATGAGTTGTGAACACCTCGTATGCGCGCAGTGCGCTCACCCCGTGGTCGAGGGGCGCTGCCCCGTCTGCCGCGCCAACCGGGAGCGGATGCACAACCACGGCTTCGCCGGGCTGTCACCCGCCCTCATCGCCCTGCTCCTCGTCGTCCTGCTGCTGCTGAGCCTCGCGGCCCAGCACCTGCTCGGCGCCTGACCCACTTCCGCCCGCCGGGCCTTCCACGCCCGCCCGGCCCTTGACGCCCGCGGGCCTTCCCACGCCCGCCCGGCCTTCCAGCCCTGCGCGGCTCCGCACTTCAGCCCACACTCGCCACCCTGCACGGTTGCCCGCGCCTGCGCAGTTTCGTGCTTCGGGCCGCGCGCTTCCAAGCGGTGGCCCGTGTCTCCATGCCTCAACCCGCGCCTCCATGGGGCGGCGTCGAACAGCGGGCCGTCGCACAACCGGCCCATCCCGCCGCGCATGGGCCCAGCCGTCCGACCTTTGCCCGGCCGGATCGCCCTATTCGGCGCCCGACTCCTGGCGTCGCATCCACCGGATCTCCGACTCGATGAACTCGTCGAGATCGCCGTCGAGCACCGCCGTCGGGTTGCCCGCCTCCGTGCCCGTGCGCAGGTCCTTCACGATCTGGTACGGGTGCAGCACGTAGTTGCGGATCTGCGTGCCCCACGAGGTGGTGGTGGCGCCACGCAGCTCCGACATCTTCTCGGCCTCCTCCTGCCGCTTGCGCTCCAGCAGCTTGGCCTGAAGGACGTTCATGGCCGTCGCGCGGTTCTGCAGCTGGGAGCGCTCGTTCTGGCAGGAGACCACGATGCCGCTCGGCAGGTGCGTGATGCGCACGGCCGAGTCGGTGGTGTTGACGCCCTGGCCGCCGGGGCCGCTGGAGCGGTAGACGTCGACGCGGATCTCGTCCTCGTTGATGTCGATGTGGTCGGTCTGCTCGACGACCGGCACGATGTCGACGCCCGCGAACGAGGTCTGCCGCCGCCCCTGGTTGTCGAACGGGCTGATGCGGACCAGCCGGTGGGTGCCGTGCTCGCCGCGCAGCGTGCCGTACGCGTAGGGCGCCTTGATCGTGAAGGTGGCCGACTTGATGCCGGCCTCCTCCGCGTAGGAGGTGTCGTAGACCTCGGTGGAGTAGCCCTTGCGCTCGGCGTAGCGCAGGTACATGCGCAGCAGCATCTCCGCCCAGTCGGCCGCGTCGACGCCGCCCGCCTGGGAGTTGATCGTGACGAGCGCCTCTCGGGCGTCGTACTCGCCCGAGAGCAGCGTGCGGACCTCCAGAGCTCCGATGTCGGACTTCAGTCCTTCGAGCTCCTTGTCGGCCTCGGCGCGCGTGTCGTCGTCGGCTTCCTCGGCCGCCAGCTCGTACAGGACCGTGAGGTCTTCCAGGCGCCGCGCGACGCCCTCCACACGGTTGAGCTCGCCCTGGAGGTGGGAGAGCTTGCTGGTGACCTTCTGGGCCTGCTCAGGGTCGTCCCAGAGGTCGGGCGCGGCAACCTGCTGCTCCAGCTCCGCGATCTGCTTGCGCATCGCGTCGAGGTCGAGCACGTCCTGGATGCTGCGGAGCGTGCCCCGGAGCTCGTTGATCTCTTCTGCCGGATCGATGCCTGCCACGTCTCCCAAGGGTACGCGACCCTCGCGGGCCCGAATAACATGGCGAGGTGCGTGCATACGGTCGGCGTAGGATGCTGGCGCTCGCCGCCGGCCTGCTCGCCGCGGTGACCGCCTGCTCGGGCGATGCCCGGCCGCCCGCCACCACGCCCGCGGCGGCCGTCTCCACCAGCGCGTCGCCGCCCGCCGACGAGCCCGAGGTGACGCTGGAGGAGGCGGCGGAGGAGTTCACCGCCTTCACGCTCACCGACAACGCGCTGCGCGGCGAGAGCCCCTACGAGGGGCGGCTCAGGGAGGTCCAGGACATCACGACCGGCGGGCAGTGGCCGCTCACCCAGGCCGCCTACCTGTCCACCGGCTCCGCGCCGCCGCGCCGCAGGTGGGGCTCGCCCACGCTGTACGTGCCCAGGTTCCGCCAGGGCGAGGCCACGCCGTGGTTCAGCGTGCTGGCGCCGCGCGACGGCCGTCCCACACTGCTGATCTTCGCCAAGTCCGATCGCTGGCGGATCAGCTCGGCGGCCGAGCTGGTGCCGGGCCAGGAGCTCCCCAAGATCAAGCTGGACGCCGACGGCTACGCCTCGGTGGTGGCCGCCGACGACAAGACGGTGACGATCAGCCCGCAGTTCATCGGCCCCGTGCACGCCAGCGTGGCCGAGACGGGCACGGCCGGGGTCACGGCGGGCCTGCTCGCGACCGGCCCCCTCACCTCGGACGTGGCCGAGCAGATCGCGGACAACCGGGAGAAGGCCAAGAACGAGGGCTTCAGCTACGACTCGATCTTCAGCGCCGACAACTTCCCCGTCTACGCCCTGCGCACCGACGACGGCGGCGCGCTGGTGCAGTACTCACTGTCCCGCACCACCTCCACGACGACGAAGACGGCCGAGGACGACTACATCCCGGTGCCCGACCAGGCCCGGTGGGCGATCAGCTCGTCGGTGCTGCGGCGCTCGCTCAAGCTGATCGAGACGCACCAGTACGCCGCCGCCGTCCCTCCCCTCACCACCCCGTCGGCGGCCCCCGTGATCGCCCACGACGGCGCGCTGACCCGGGCCTCGGGCGAGTAACCTTTGACCCTCCGACATTAGTCAACTACGGTTGCTTACATGCCGGACGTTCCCGCTCCCCAGGACCCCGCCGACGCGCTCGCGGCCGTGCTGGCCCTGCGACGCCTGGCCGACCAGCTCGAAGACGCCGCCGTCGAGCAGGCCATGCGGGCCGGATGGGGCTGGCCGCAGGTCGCCGAGGCGCTCGGCATCACCCGCCAGGCCGTCCACAAGAAGCACGCCAAGCGGCTCATCGCGGCCGGGGTCACGCTGAGGAGGCGCACGTGAGCGCGATCGACCACTACATCGACGAGATCCTGAGGCACGGCCTGGAGGAGGCGCGCGAGGACGGGTCGGCGGCGATCGAGGCCCACCACGTCCTGCTGGGGATCGCCGCGGGACAGGACACGGTGGCCCGCGCCGTCCTGGTGGCGGCCGGGCTCGATCGCGCCGCTCTCCGGGCGGCGCTGGACCGGGAGTTCGAGCACAGCCTGAGCACGGTCGGGGTCTCCGCCGCCGCCTTCGAGCTGCCCCGGCCCAGCCCTGATCCCGACCGCAAGGTGGGCATGGGGGCTTCGGCGCGGCTCGCCCTCGAACGCGGCTTCGCCCACGCCGCCCGCAAGCGTGATCTGCGGCCCGTTCACCTGCTACTCGGGCTCCTGGAGGCCGAGGTGGGCACCGTCCCCCGCGCCCTGGGCCTGGCGGGCGTGGACCGTGCGGACCTGACGCGCCGGGCGCGGGAGGCGGCGGCGGACGAGGGCTGGTGAGCACCCCACCACGCACGCACCCCGCCCCACCACGCATCCCGCCCCGCCGCCCGTGACGGACCCAGGCCCAGCAGGCCGATCGAGCGTGAGCAGCCCGATGCCTCACGACGGCCACAGCACGCGAGCCGACCGCACGCGGGCCGGGCGCACAAAGGGGCGCGCGCCCGGGCGGGCCGGGCGCGCGTAAGGAATCAGGCCTCCGTGTGTGGCAGGTTGCTGGCCGCGACCAGCGTCCGGATGGCCCGCAACGCCACCGACAACGTGGCCAGATCGAAGTTGTCACTCTCCCAGATCTCGGAAAGCGTCTGCCGAGCCCGCGAAACGGCCGCAGAGTTCGCCTCGGACCACCGCGCCAGCCGCTCCTCCGGCGGCAGCCCCGGCTTGCTGTGGGCCAGCACGTCCCGGGTGAGCGACGCGTGCGCCGCGTACAGGTCGTCGCGCAGCGCGGACCGGGCGATGGAGTTCCACCGGTTGTCGCGGGGCAGCGCGATGACGCGTTCCCGCAGCCGGGCGAGCTGGAGCCGGTCGGCGAGGTCGAAGTAGACCTCGGCGACCTCGTTGACGGGCCGCCCCGTCAGTGACGAGATCTCGACCAGGTCGAGCGTCGAGTAGGCGGGCACCATCCCGGCCACCCGCTCGGCCAGCTCCAGCGGCACCCCGCGGGCCACGAACGAGTCGCGCCGCTCCTCGTAGGCCGCGAGGTCGGGCCCGGTCAGCAGCTTGGGGATGTGCCCGAGCAGCCCGTTGACGCCCTTGACGAAGAAGCTGACGGACCCGGCCAGGTCGAGCGGCGGCCGGCGGTTGACCAGCAGCCACCGGGCGCCGCGCTCGACCAGCTTGCGGGCCTCCAGCAGCATGGCGATCTGGGTGCTGGTGTCGACCTTGTTGTCCAGCTCCTCGACGGCCCGGTAGTAGGCGGGCAGCTCGAAGACCTCCCGCGCCACCAGGTACGCCCTGACGATGTCGGGCGTCGAGGCGCCGGTCTCCTCGCCGAAGCGGAACATGAAGGTGGTGCCGGCGGAGTTGACCAGCTCGTTCACCACGCAGGTGGTGATGATCTCGCGCCGCAGCGGGTGCTCGTCCATGTACGTCCGGAACCGCTCGCGCAGCGCCGACGGGAAGTAGGAGACCAGCCACGAGGCGAGGTACGGGTCGTCGGGCAGGTCGGAGCCGAGCAGCTCGGCGTCAGCGACCAGCTTGGTGTAGGCGAGCAGCACGGCGAACTCGGGCGAGGTGAGCCCGAGCCTGGCCTGGCGCCGCTCGGCCAGCGTCTTGTCCGAGGGCAGGAACTCCAGCTCCCGGTTGACGAGCCCGTCGCGCTCCAGCTTCCGCAGGTAGCGGGCGTGGATGTGGAGCATCTCGACGGCCTGGGTGCGGGCGGCGTCGAGGACCACGTTCTGCGCGTGGTTGTCGCGCAGCACGAGGTCGGCCACCTCGTCGGTCATCGAGGTGAAGACCTGGTTGCGCTGCTTGTCGGTCAGCTCGCCGTCGCGGACGACCTGGTCGAGCAGGATCTTGATGTTCACCTCGTGGTCGGAGGTGTCGACCCCGGCCGAGTTGTCGATGAAGTCGGTGTTGACCAGCCCGCCGTTGAGCGCGAACTCGATCCGGGCGAGCTGGGTGAAGCCCAGGTTGCCGCCCTCGCCGATGACCTTGCAGCGCAGGTCGGCGGCGTTCACCCGGAGCGCGTCGTTGGCCTTGTCGCCCACGTCGGTGTGGGATTCGCCGCTCGACTTGACGTAGGTGCCGATGCCGCCGTTCCAGAGCAGGTCGACCGGGGCCCGCAGGATGGCGCTGATGAGGTCGTTCGGCGCCATGGACGCGACGCCGGACGGGATGCCGAGCGCCTCGCGCATCTGGGGGGTGATCTGGATGGACTTGGCGGCGCGCGGGAAGACGCCGCCGCCGGCGGAGATCAGCTTGGCGTCGTAGTCCTCCCACGAGCTGCGCGGCAGCTCGAAGAGCCGCTGCCGCTCGGCGTAGGAGCGGGCCGCGTCGGGGGCGGGGTCCACGAAGATGTGCCGGTGGTCGAACGCGGCGATCAGCCGGATGTGCTGGGACAGCAGCATGCCGTTGCCGAACACGTCGCCGGACATGTCGCCGATGCCGGCCACGGTGAAGTCGGTGGTCTGGACGTCCACGCCGATGGTGCGGAAGTGGTACTTGACCGACTCCCAGGCGCCGCGGGCGGTGATGCCCATGGCCTTGTGGTCGTAGCCGATGGAGCCGCCGGAGGCGAAGGCGTCGCCGAGCCAGAAGCCGTACTCCTTGGCCACGCTGTTGGCGATGTCGGAGAAGGTGGCGGTGCCCTTGTCGGCGGCGACGACGAGGTAGGTGTCGTCGCCGTCGTGCCTGACGACGTCGGGCGGGGGCACGACCTTGCCGTCCACGAGGTTGTCGGTGACGTCGAGCAGGCCGGAGATGAACATCCGGTAGCAGGCGACGCCCTCGGCGAGCAGATCCTCCCGCGAGCCGGACTTCGGCGGACGCTTAACGACAAATCCGCCCTTAGACCCAGTCGGCACAATAACGGTATTTTTCACCATCTGTGCTTTGACCAGGCCGAGAATCTCCGTGCGGAAGTCCTCCATCCGGTCCGACCACCGCAACCCGCCGCGCGCCACTTTCCCGAAGCGCAGATGCACGCCCTCGACGCGAGGCGAGTACACGAATATCTCGAACTTCGGCCGCGGCAACGGCAGCACGCTGATGGCCTGCGGATCGACTTTGAGAGAAATGTACGGTTTGCGCTCTCCATCCACTGTCTGGAAGTAGTTGGTGCGCAATGTCGCTTGAATCATCTCCAGGTACGCCCGGAGAATGCGGTCCTCGTCCAGCGAGACCACCTCGTCCAGCGACCGCAGGATCTCCTCGTTGAGCGCCTCCACGAGGTCCACCCGCACGTCCTCGCCCCGCCGCGGGTCGAGCTTGGCCTCGAACAGCCGCACCAGCAGCCGCGCCACCCGCACGTTGTCGCGCAGCACCCGCTCCATGTAGGGCTGGGAGAACGTGCTGCCGGCCTGCCGCAGGTACTTGGCGTAGACCCGGAGAATCTCCACCTGCTCCCAGGTCAGCCCGGCCCGCAGGATCAGCGCGTTGAAGTCGTCGTCCTGCACCCGCCCCTTCCACAGGGCGGCCAGGCCGTCCTGGAAGAGCCGCTTGAAGTCGTTCCTGTCGACCTCTTCCGAGGGCGTGTAGCGCAGGCCGAAGTCGTAGATCCAGGCGTTCTTGGTGCCGGGGTCGTTGTCGCGGTCCACCTCGTACGGACGCTCGTCCACGACCTCCACGCCGAGCCGCTGGATCAGCGGCAGCGCCTGGGACAGCGAGATGGGCGAGCCGACCTTGTAGATCTTCAGCCGCCGCTCGCCCTCCGCCGCGTCGTACGGCTCGTAGAGGTTGATGCCGACCTGCTCGCCGTCGCCCGCCTCGACGAGCTGCTCCAGCCGCCGCAGGTCGACCACGGCCACCTTGGGCGGGAAGTCGGCCTTGTAGCCCTCGGGGAAGGCGGAGGCGTAGCGCCTGATGAGCGTGGGGGCCTCCTCCTCGGAGGTCATCTCGGTCAGCGCGGTGGCCAGGTCGTCCTCCCAGGAGCGGGTGAGGGCGGCCAGCCGCGCCTCCAGCTCCTCCACGTCCACGCTGGGCGGCGGCAGCGGCCTGCCCCGCTCGCCCCTGACGACGACGTGCAGCCGGGCCAGCACCGACTCGCCGATCATCGCGCTGTAGTCGAGCGACCGGCCGCCGAGCGCCTTGAGCAGGACCTCCTGCATCTTCAGCCGCACCTTGGTGGTGTAGCGGTCGCGCGGCAGGTAGATCAGGCAGGAGATGTAGCGGCCGTAGTCGTCGCGCCGCAGGAACAGCTTGACCTGCTTGCGCTCGCGCAGCCGCAGCACGCCCATGGCGATCGGCATGAGCTGCTCGACCGAGGTCTGGAACAGCTCGTCGCGCGGGAACGTCTCCAGGATCTCGATGAGGTCCTTGCCGTCGTGGCTGTCGGGCGCCAGCCCGGCCTCGTTCAGCACCCCGGCCAGCTTGCGCCGCAGCACGGGGATGCGGGAGATCGACTCGTTGTAGGCCACGTGGGTGAACAGGCCGAGGAAGCGCCGCTCGCCGATGACCTCGCCCTCCGGCGAGAACAGCTTGACCCCGATGTAGTCGAGGTAGGTGGCGCGGTGCACGGTGGCCCGGGAGTTGGCCTTGGTGATGATCATGAGCTGCTTCTCGCGTGCCTTGGCCCGCACCTCGGCGGGCAGCGCCGCGAAGCTCCCCGAGCCCACCTTGTCGTCGCGCAGGATGCCCAGCGCGGCCCCGGGCAGCGCGCGCAGCGTCTCGCCCTCGTCGGTGTCCTCCAGGCGGTACTCGCGGTAGCCGAGGAAGGTGAAGTGCCCGTCGGCGAGCCAGCGCAGCAGGTCGATGCTGTCCTCGACCTCGGCAGGCTCCAGCGGCGGCGGGTTCATGCTCAGGTCTTCCGCGGTCTGCACGGCCAACGCCCGCATCTTCCTGAAGTCCTCGACCGAGTGGCGCACGTCGGTCAGCACGCGTTGCAGGTCGGCCTCGATCGCCTTGAGCGCCTCGGGGTCGGACTGGCGGTCGATCTCGATGTGGATCCACGACTCCACCAGCATCTGGCCGGTGACGTCCTCCTGGCCGCGGCCGAGCATCCGGCCCGTCATGTCGCGGCGCACCCGCATCTGCGGGTGGACCACCAGGTGCACGCCGAGGTCGTGCCGGTCGAGCTCCATCGTGACCGAGTCGACCAGGAACGGCATGTCGTCGGTGACCACCTCGACCACCGAGTGGCCGGGGTCCCAGCCGTTCTCGTCCAGCGTCGGGGTGTAGGCCCTGACCACGGCCCTGCCCTGGGGGCGCACCTCGGCCAGCCGCCGCTGTGACATGGCGGGGCCGTAGACGTCAACGGGGTTGCGGTCGAGCAGGTCTTCCGGTGCGACATGCCGGTAGTAGAAGCGTAGGAAGGACAGGGCCTCCTCGGGGCTCACATGGTCACTGCCCACCGCGCAACTCTCGGCGGCTCGCTGGAGCAGCTCATCCTTGGCCTCGTCGAGCGGCATATCGCTCTCACTCCTTTGTGAGGGTTCGCCAACGTGTTCATAGCCAGGCCCTAAGTTCCCACAGCAGCGGGAAGTAGTGCAGGCGGGTCCTACCGCGCAGGTAGGGGGCGCCGGTCGAGCCGCCTGTGCCCGACTTGGTGCCGATCTGGCGTTCGACCATCTGGACATGACGCATCCGCCACAACGCGGCGGTCTCGTCGTGCGTCAGCAGGTCTTCGGCCAGTTGCCACAGGTCGTCGTAGGACCCGCGGTTTCTCGCCACGGCCAGCAGCGAGGTCATGATCTCTTCGTCGGAGATCGGCAGGCCACGCCGGGAGAGGGCTGTCAGATAAGCATCCCACAGCGTGGGCTCGGCCAGCCTGCGGCGCAGCCGGGCCAGCTCCTCCTCCGAGGCGTGCCGGAACGAGCCGAGATACCGCTCGTCCCGCAGCCCTGACAGGAACTCCAGCTCGCGGAACTGCACCGACTGGAACCCGCTGGCGGGCGCCAGCTTGGCGCGGAACTCCATGAAGTCCTGAGGCGTCATCGTCTCCAGGACCTCGACCTGCTCGATCAGCACCCGCTCGACCGCGTGCACCCGCTTGAACAGGTGCCTGGCCTTCCACAGCTCGCCCGCGAACATCGCCTCGCGCGCGTTCTCCAGCTCGTGGAGCAGCAGCTTGAACCACAGCTCGTAGACCTGGTGAATGGTGATGAAGAGCAGCTCGTCAGGGGCCTGCGACTGCGGCTGCTGCTGGGCGAGCAGCTCGGGCAGGCAGAGGTAGCCGCCGTACGACAGCCGACCGCCTTCCTCGCCGAACTGCCGGCGCGGGGGACCGGAAGCATCACCGTCGATGCCCACCGAACACCTCCCCCTGACCGCCCGGTCACGCGGGACCGGGCGCAACGCCTTGCCTTATCGATACCACCCGAAAAGGGCATAGACGTCAACGTGACATCGACATAGGGGGATCGTCGCCGGAGGTCGAGGAGCGGTCGTTCTTGAGCTCGTCGAGCTGGTCGGGCAGCTCGGCAAGCTCAATCAGCTCCGCCTGGCACTGCTCACACGTGTCGAGGTGGCGTTCGAAGGCCTCGTGCTCCTCTTCATCGAGGACGCCGAGGACGTAGGCGGCCACCCCGTCGTGCATCAGCCGGCTACCCCCTTGTCCCGCAGCAGTTCGCGGAGAGCCCGGATCCCGTAGTAGAGCCGGGACTTGACCGTGCCCGGTGGGATCCCCAGAATCTCCGCCGCTTCACTTATCGTACGGTCTCGGAGGTAGGTCTGCTCAATGACTTCGCGGTGTTCTTCGGACAGGGACCGCAGCGCGTCAGCGACGACCATCGCCGATAACGCTCGCTCCGATCCATCGGGCACCGACATCATGTCGACTTCGGGTGGCTCGACCTCCTGCGGCCGGACACTCTTCCGCCGACGACCATCAATGACTATGCGACGGGCCACTGTCAGCAGCCACGCCCATATGAGGCTCGGTTCCCATTGCAGTCTTGCCGAGTTCCGCCAGGCCCTGACGATCGTCTCCTGCACGACGTCTTCAGCCCACTGAAGGTCGTTACCTGTTGATTTGCGTACGTGGCGCAGCAGAGGGCCGCCGAACTCCTGGTAAAGCACCGCGATGCGATGCTCCGCCTCGGCATCCGCACTCTCGAACCTGCCGTCGAGGTGACCTAGCACGGGGCACATCTTTACACCTTCGTTATCCAAGCGGTAGCCACTCCGATAACTCCAGTCATTTCTAACTATTCCCGGCCATGCGTGAACCTGGACCGAGACGGCCGCGTACCTCCGACCATGCACAGGCTTTTGCGCGGCGAGTTGTTCATGCTCGGCGGCTTCGTGGTAGCCGCCGCCGTGACGATCGCGCTGGTCATGCCGCCGGCGATCGATCCCGCGGCCGCCCAGTGGACGCAGACCTCATCAGGGCCGCTCACGGCCGCTGACCGCGATCTGCTGGTCAAGGTACGCCAGGCGGGCCTCTGGGAGATGCCCGTCGGCGAGTACGCCCAGACGCGCGCCGAGTCCCAGCGTGTGAAGGAAGTCGGCAAGTTGATCATGGAAGAGCACATGGACCTCGACCTGATCACGCGTCAGACCGCGAAGAAGCTCGGCGTGGCCCTGCCCGACGAGCCCAACGCCGACCAGCAGAGCTGGATGGCCCAGCTAGCGGCCGAAAGCGGGCCGGCCTTCGACAAGGACTTCGCGAACCTGCTGCGTGCCGCGCACGGCAAGGTCTTCACCGTCGTGGCGGGCGTACGGGCCGGGACACGCAACTCCGAGATCAGGAAGTTCGCCCAGGAAGGCATCAACTACGTGATGCGCCACATGGGTTACCTCGAGTCCACCGGGCTGGTCGATCACAGCCAGCTGCCCGAACCCCCGACGCCCTCACCCGCTCCACCCGTCGCACTGGCGGTTGAAAAGAGGAGACACACATCATGAGTTCCAGACGCATGGCCGCGGCCGTGACCACCCTCGCGGTGGTGGCGGGTGGCCTGGTGTCCGCGGCCGTCATCGGCGTCGGCCCTGTTCTGGCCGACCACTGCGACCCGGCGGAGGCCACCCGGTCACCCTCGGCGTCACCTTCGGCCAGCCAGACCCAGCAGGGCCGGAACCAGAACCAGGACCAGGATCAGAACCAGGACCAGCAACAGGACCAGAACCAGGATCAGGACCAGGGCCAGCAACAGGATCAGAACCAGCAGGGACAGCAACAGGACCAGCAACAGGATCAACAGGGCACCGGGCAGAACGACGACCAGCAGGCGCCCCAGGGCGGCGGCATCGCGCTGCTCGACCCCGCGCAGTCCCCCGAGGCGGACGCCGGCGACGGCACCGGCAACGGCACGGGCGCTGACAACGGCACGGGGGCCGACAACCCCGAGGCCGCGCCGGAGGAGACCGCGAACACGTTCGGGCGCCGCCGCGGCGGCGGCAACCAGTCCACCCGCACGCCCACGCCGAGCCCCAGCCAGACCCAGAGCCCCACCGCCTCGCCCACCGGCTCGGCCTCGCCCTCGCCCACCGCGACAGGCGGCGGCGAGGAGGAGCAGTGCGCCGACCTGGGCCCGTTCCCCGAGGACTTCGTCGACATCCGGCAGGTCGGGCGGGTCAACAACAACGTGCGCTTCAACAGGAACGGCTCGCGCGGCACGTTCGTCTCCCGCTGCGGCACCAACCAGAACGGCCACAACAACCCGGACAACTTCATCGTCGCCCCGGGTGTGAGCAACGGTGCGCACCACCTGCACGACTACGTGGGCAACCTGTCGACGGACGGATTCTCCACCGACGAGAGCCTGGCGGCGGCGGGCACGACCTGCCAGCGGGGCGACCTGTCCACGTACTTCTGGCCGGTCCTGCGGGACCGCAGGTCGGACGCGAACGCCAACGACCCGGACGGCAACGTCGGCCAGGTGCTGCGGGCCCGCTCGGTGTCCCTTGAGTTCCGCGGCAACGCCTCCTCCAGGGTCGTGGCCATGCCGAGGTTCCTCAGGCTGATCACCGGCGACGCGAAGGCCGCGACGAACGGCACCGCCAACGCCAAGGCGGCCTGGACCTGCACGGGATTCCAAAACCGCATAACTTCCGATAAATATCCGCTTTGCCCGCGCGGCAGCCAGGTCGTTCGTATATTGGACTTCCCCAGCTGCTGGGACGGTCAGAACACCGACAGCGCCAATCACCGCACGCACGTGGTCTTCCCCGGCCAGGGCGGCGCCTGTCCGCAGGGCACCAGGGCGATTCCGCAGCTTCGCATGACCCTCACGTACTCCGTGCCGCAGGGTCCGTCCTTCGCCTTGGACGCCTTCCCGGAACAGAAGCACAACCCGGTCACCGACCACGCGGACTTCGCCAACGTGATGCCCGACCGGCTGATGCAGTTCGTCGTCTCATGCATCAACCGCGGTCGCCGTTGCTGACCTGATCGTCGCCCTCTTGGGCAACGCAGCTCTCCGAGTCGCACCCTCACCCGACCTTGGAGGGAAATAGATGCTCCACAGACGACACCCCAGGCACGCCCCCACTCTGCTGGACACCAGGAACGTCCGGCTGGGGGCGAGCGCCTCCATCGCGGCCCTCGTGCTGACAGTGTTCGCGCTGACCAGGACGGAACGCGGGATCGCGCTGCTCGGCCGAGGGGTCGGCTTCCTCGAGTTCTACGCGGGCGTGTTCGCCCTGGTGCTGCTGACCGCGACCGTCGCGCTCGGCCTGCTCACCACGGAACGCGTCTTCCTGTCACCGGCCAACCGGGTCAGGGCCCAGCTCGCCCACCGGGCCACCGCGCTCATCGGGCTGGCTTACCTGATCACGCACATCACCCTCATGATCAGCCTCGGGCACGTGCCGCCGGGGGCGGCGGTCGTGCCGGTCGCCGGGATCGCCGTGGGGCTCGGCACCCTGGCCTTCGACCTGATGGTCGTGGCCGTGGTGACGGGGATGCTCAGGGGGCGGTTCGCGACGCGGACCAGGCCGTGGATGTGGCGGATCCTCCATTCCGCCGCGTACCTGGCCTGGCCGGTCGGGATCATGCACGGACTGACGGCCGGCCGCCCGCCGGCCGGCTGGGTGGCCTGGTCGTACGTGGCCAGCATGGCGGCGGTCGGCGGCGCGCTGATCGTCCGCGTGCTGGCGACGGTCCGCAGGCCGCCGGTCGTGCCCGAGAAGGTCGACACACCCGCCGTGACCGCGCCGGCCGCCATGGGCGTCCCGGCCGAGCGGCCCCAGAAGGCACCGCAGAAGGCTCCCCAGCAGGCCCCCCAGCGGGCCCCGCAGAAGGTGGCGGCCGCAGCCGCCGCCGGGATGCCGAGACCCGTGAGCCTCGCCGAGGCCCGCCGCAGATACCGGGAGGCAGGATGAGCCCGATGGTTGCCCGACCGGTTCCCGCACCTCGCAAGGAGCGCATGTGATTCCGGCCAGAGTGCCACGGGTGTTACGCATGGGTCCGGCCCGGCTGACCGCCGGGCTGGACCACTGCCGTCGCCTCGACCTGCCCGCCCACCGCACCCTCCACGGCGTCGTGGAGCCCAGGGAGCTGGGTGAGCTCATCTCGTACGCCAACGAGGTGGACATGCGCGGCAGGGGCGGCGCGGCCTTCCCGTTCGCCCGCAAGCTGCGGGCCGTGGCCGACGCGGCCCGGTCGGCCGGCGAGTGCGTCGTGCTGGTCAACGGCGCCGAGGGCGAGCCCGCCAGTTCCAAGGACGCCATGCTGCTCACCCGCAACCCGCACCTCGTGCTGGACGGCGCCGTGCTGGCGGCCGAGGCGCTGGGCGCCCGCGAGGTGGTCGTGGCCACGGCGGGCGGCGAGGTGGCCGAGGCGTCCGTCACCGCCGCCGTGAACGAGCGCCGCGCCGCCAACGTGTCCGGCGGAGCCGAGAGCCGGGTCCCGATCAGAGTGGTCGGGATCAAGGAGCGGTTCATCTCCGGCGAGGGCGGCGCGCTGGTCAAGGCCGTGAACGGAGAGGAGGGCATCCCGCCGGGCAGGAAGAAGCGCGCCGCGACGAGCGGCGTGGACGGGCTGCCGACGCTGCTGTCCAACACGGAGACGTACGCGCAGTTCGCGCTGCTGGCCGAGTACGGGCCGGAGAAGTACGCCGAGGTGGGCACCGCCAAGGAGCCCGGCACGATCCTGCTCACGGTCAGCGGCGGAGCGGCCCACGGCGCCGTCATCGAGGCGCCGGCGGGAACGTACCTGTCGGACGTGCTCGGACTGTGCGAGGCGGAGATCGGCGACGGCGTGCTCATCGGCGGCTACCACGGCGCGTGGCTGTCGGCGGACGTCGTCGAGACCGCCGTGCTCTCGCGCGAGGGCATGAAGCAGGCCGGCGCCACGCTGGGCGCCGGGATCATCGTCCCGCTCGGCGAGTCCACCTGCGCACTGGGCGAGGCCGCCAGGGTCGCCGCCTACCTCGCGGCCGAGTCCGCGGGACAGTGCGGGCCGTGCCGGCTCGGCCTGCCCGACATCGCCAAGGCCATGTACGCGCTCGTCGAGGGCACCGGCTCGATCGACGCCGTACGGCGGTGCGTGCGCGGCGTCGAGCGGCGCGGCGCGTGCTTCCACCCGGACGGCACGGCCAAGTTCGTGCTGTCGGCGCTGGACGCGTTCGAGGTCGAGATCGCCACGCACCTGGAGCAGGGCTCCTGCGGCCGTCCCGTGCGCGGGGTGCTGCCGATGCCGGAGCGCGAGGCCGAGGCGCAGTACCGGCTGGAGGTCGACTGGTCCCGCTGCCAGGGTCACGGGCTGTGCGCGCACCTGCTGCCGGAGTTCGTGGACCTGGACGACTACGGGTTCCCGTCGTTCCGCCAGATCCCCGCGTTCATGGCCAAGGACGCGCGGCGGGCGGTCGACATGTGCCCGGCGCTGGCGTTGCGGCTGGCGCAGACCGGCGGCGGCGACCACGGCGGCACCCCGAAACCGGCGGGCAAGCCGCTGCGGCTGGTCAAGGACGGAGTGATGAAGAAGGCGGGAGAAAGCGTGCCGCGGCTTTCCCGTGTCGGCATCGCGCGCGCGTGAATGGACGACGAAGAATGGCGCCTGTTCCGGTTGAGGCGGGTCACATAATGGAGCCTCGTACATAAACGGGCTCGCCGATCCGCACCATCTGGAACAGGCGCTTGGACGCCGTCAGCGGCACGCGCACGCAGCCGTGGGAGGCGGGGCGCAGCGGCACCTTGGTCGAGCCGTGCATGGCGATGCCGCCGACGAAGTACAGCGAGTTGAACATGGAGCCGAGCCGCCCCGTCGTCCAGCCCGGCGCCCGCCGCGAGACGCGGAAGTCGCCGACCGGGGTGATGGCGTTGCCGCAGCGGCCGTCCTCGCAGTAGCGCACCTCGGCGCCGGACGAGATGTGCGTGATCAGCGCGGGCCTGCGGTCGCGGTAGACGGTCAGGAGCTGGTCGCGCAGGTTGATCTCCACCCGGTCCGCGCCGCCGTTCGGCACCAGCGGGCGCCGCCGCGACGGCCGCTCCAGCGCCGTCCACACCCGCGACCCGACCTCGGCCTGCGGCATCAATCTGCGGTGCTTCTGCAGCGCCCAGACCGCCATCTTGGTCTGGTCGTCGTAGACGCCGTTGATCTTCCCGAAGTAGTAGTGGCCGCGGTGCAGCCGCTCCTGCAGCAGCTTGACGGCCTCCCCGCGGGCTCCCGGCCGCAGCACGACGCCTTCCACCTGTCCGGTCGAGTCCGTGTGGTCGGCGGACGCGGGAGCCGGCAGCCCGCAGACAACGGCGGCGCTGACACCAAGGGCGGCTATTGTTTGAAGCTTTATCCTCATAAATCAACGCCTACCCGCACCGCTGAGAATTCATGGCTTTTGTCAAGCAAAGCCCCGGCTAATAACCGGATCCCGCCAATATCGGTTATTTCGTATTTAGGCGTCTCGAATGCGGAGCAACCATCCGCCGCACGCCAGCGCCGCCACGGCCCACGCCGCCGCCACGCCGAGCCCCGCCCACGCGCCGATGGGCATGGCGGGCAGGCTCGTGGTGGCCTGCACGGCCAGCCCCGCGTTCATCGGCGACAGCCGCCAGAGCACGAGCTGCACGTCCTCGTCCTGGATCATCAGGGCGAGCACCGGGAAGAGATAGATCAGCCCCAGCACGGCGCCCGCCGACACCGCCGAGTCCCGCACGGCCGTCGCCACGCCCGCGCTCAGCACCGCGATCAGCGCCAGATACAGCACGGACCCGGCCGCCGCCCGCACCGTGGGCCCGTCGGAGAGCGACAGCGGCGGATAGCCGTGCTCCGGCGTGAAGCCGTTGCCCGGCAGCAGCAGCCGCGCCGCCAGCAGGGAGCCCAGCACACCGAGCGTCCCCGCGGCCAGCGTCAGCCCGGCCAGCAGGCCCGTCCTGGCGGCCAGGGCGGACATCCTGCGCGGCATCGCCGTCAGGCTGGTGCGGATCATCCCCGTGCTGTACTCGCCGCAGACCGCCACCACGGCCAGCAGCGCCACCAGCCCCTGGCCGAGCTGCACCCCGAACAGGCCGATCCGGGTGGCGTCCTGGCCGCAGCCCGCCGACGGGCAGGTCATCGCGCCGGAGGCGGCGGCGCTGCCCGCCACCGTCAGCACCACGATGCCGAGCAGCAGCCGGCCCGGCCCCGCCACCGTGCGCAGCTTCGTCCACTCGGCGTGCAGTTCGCGCCTCACGCGTCCCTCCCGTTCAGCCGGCGCACGGCCAGGCCGAGCGCGACGGCCGCCCACGCGCACAGCACCGCGAACCCGCCCCACGGCGGCAGCGGGAAGTACCCCATCGCGGGCACGTAGTGCGAGATCACCTGCTCGTACTCCGGCACGCTCTGCTGGATCGCGAACCCGGCCGCCGGGGTGAGCCGCAGCAGCCACCGCGAGACCTCGTCGGGCAGGATGGACGCGGTGCCCAGCACGTACGGGACGACCAGCACCACGATCGCCGCGATGACCGCCGGCGCGCTGCGGCGGAACAGGGCGCCCAGCGCGAGGGCGAGCACGGCCGACACCGCCAGCACCCCCGCCGCGCCCGCGATCACCCGCAGCTCCGTGAGCGTGCTCACCGGCAGCGTGAAGATCCCGTTGCCGCGCAGGATCCGCACCGCCAGCGGCACCGTAACGCCCGCCCCCACCAAACCGGCCGCGAACGTGGCCGCGCCCACCACCGCGGCCTTGGCCACCAGCACCCGGCCGCGCCGCGGGCTCGCCAGCAGCGTCGTGCGGATCAGCCCGCGCCGGTACTCGGCGGTCACGAACAGCACCGCCACCACGATCGCCACGACGAGCGCGATCAGCGAGCCGGTCAGCGTGCGCTCGACGGTGCCCTCGGCCGTGTTGGGGGCGATGTCGCCGGTCCCCGTGACGGCGAACGTGCCGCCGTTCCTGGCGAGCCCGCCAGGGTGGTGCGGGGTGCCGTCCGCGTCGTACTCCACGCCGATGTCGTTCTGCTGCCACTTGCCGGACGTCGCGCCGCCCACGGTGACCTGGTCCATCAGCGCGGCGACCTCGCTGAATCGCCCCGCCGTGGCCGTGCCGCCGAGCGGGTTGGTCTCCACCCGCACGTCGGGGGGCGAGGCGGCGAACAGGCCGACCCGCACCGTGGCGGGCAGCCCCGCCAGCCGGGCGGTGCCGACCCTGGTCCACCGCTTGCCGTCGGACGACTCCTCGCCGACGATCGTGTCCCGTTCGCGGCTCAGTCGCAGCCAGCGCGGCGACTCCGCCGACACCTTCCCCGGGCTGCCCGCCACGTCCTGCGTGAAGTCGTGCTGCATGCGCACGCCGTGCGCGCCGGTGACCATCACCGCCGCGTACGAGGCCCCCTGCTCGGTGCTCGCCTTGACCATGAGCCCGGCCTTGGCCCAGGGCACCACGCCGGAGACGACGTTCCGCACGCCGAGGGTCGCGTCGGGCAGGCGGATCCGGCCGGTCATGGAGCCGACCCGGGCGGTGATCACGCCGTTGCCGTTCAGCGGCATGCTGACGAAGTAGAAGCGGTCGTCGACCGCCGTGCCGTCCGGGCCCGTCGGCGGCTCCGGGCAGGGCACCTCCACCGGGCCCCTGCTGCACGAGGAGTGGCTGCCGGTGGCGAACAGCAGGCCCAGCCCGACGACGGCGAAGCAGACCACCGCCATGCCCGCCACCCAGCCGCGCACCGTCCGCAGCTTCGTCCACTCCGCGAGCAGCACGTGCCGGAAGCTCATCGAGCCGCCCCCTTGTACTCCACCGCGTCCCTCGTCAGCTCCAGGTACGCCTCCTCCAGCGTCGCCCGGTGCGCGCTCACCTCGGAGAACGGCACCTGGTGCGCGCCCAGCAGCCGCACCACGCCCTCGGCGGGCAGCCCCGACACGACCAGCGTGTCCCGCTCGCCGGCCGCCGCCGTCGCCCCGGCCCCGGCCAGCGCCGCCATCGCCGCCGACCTCTCCGTCGTGCGCAGCGTCACCCGGTCACGCGACGCCGAGGCGATCAGCTCCGACACCGCCAGGTCCGCGACCACCCGGCCGCGCCCCGCCACCACGAGCTGGCCCGCCGTGTCCTCCAGCTCGCTCATCAGATGGCTGGACACCAGCACCGCCCGCCCCTCCCCCGCCAGCGACCGCAGGAACGCGCGGATCCACACGATGCCCTCCGGGTCCAGCCCGTTGAACGGCTCGTCCAGCATGAGCACCGGCGGGTCGCCGAGCAGGGCCGCGGCGATCCCCAGCCGCTGCCGCATGCCCAGCGAGAACCCGCCCGCCCTGCGCCTGGCCGCCCCGGCCAGCCCCACCTGGTCGAGCACCTCGTCCACGCGCCGCACGCCCAGCCCCTGCGAGTGCGCCAGCCACAGCAGGTGGTTGCGCGCCGTGCGGCCCGGCTGCAGCGCGCCGGCGTCCAGCAGCGCGCCGACGTGACTCAGCGGGCGCGACAGGCTCCGGTACGGCCTGCCGCCCACCAGCGCGCTGCCCTCGTCGGGGGCGTCGAGGCCCAGCACCACGCGCATCGTCGTGGACTTGCCCGCGCCGTTCGGCCCGACGAAACCGGTCACCTGGCCCGGCAGGACCGTGAACGTCATCCCGTCCAGCGCCCGCGTCCGGCCGAACCGCTTGCGCAGGCCGGTGACTTCGATGGTTGCTTCCATGAGCAGGCACACTAGGCAGCGGGGGCCCGCCGGTCGTCACGCCTGGGAGCGATTGTTCGGATCACTCCCGCCCGCGAGCGGCCGTCCCTCCTGGGAGGGATGCCGTGCCGGGGGATGGCGGGAAACAATGAGGGTCGTGGAGCGAGCGTACGGGCGGGCGGTCGGGGCGGGGTTCGTCCGGCGGCTCGCCGGCGCCCGGTACGTGCCTGTCGTGCTCCTCGCGTTGCTGGCGCTGGCCGGGGTGGCGCAGGCGATCGCGCAGGCCGGGCCCGGCAGCTTCGCCCTGTCCCAGACCGAGGTCGTGCCCGTGATGGACGGCTCGGCGAGCGCGCCGATCCAGACGAGCAGGCCCCTGCCTGCGGACGTCGCCGATGAGAACCCGCGGGTGCGCGCCGTGGCCCTCCCGCTGCTCGCGCTCGCCACCACTCTCCCCCTCGCCCTCCTGTGGACCCAGCCCGTCACCGCCGGCCTGCTGGTCACGGGCGCGAGCCTGCTGTCGATCACCGCCTTCCACACCTTCACCCCCGCCGGCCTGATCGCCCAGCTCATCGCCGCCTACCGCTTCAACGGCCCGCCCTGGCGCGCGGTAGCGCTCACCGTGCCGTTCCCCGTCCTCACGGTGCTGCTGGAGGCGTCCGGCCGGTCCGACGGCTCGATCCGCCTGCTCGTCCTGCTGCTCGGCTGCCTCGCCCCGGCCGCCGCGCTGGCCGGGATCGCCCGCCGCGCCCGCCACCAGGCCAGAGCCGACACGGCCGCCCGCCAGGTCATCGCCGACAGCCTGCTGGAGCACACCGCCCGCGGCGAGCGCGCCCGCATCGCCAGGGAGCTGCACGACGTGGTCGCCCACCACATCTCCATGGTCGCCGTCCAGGCCGAGACCGCCCGGCTGGCCGTTCCCGGCATGCCCGCGGCGGGGGCGGAGCGGCTGCTGGCGATCGGCGACACCGCCAGGTCGGCGCTGACGGAGATGCGCAGGCTGCTCGGCGTGCTGCGTGAGGACGCGCAGGCCGAGACGACCTGGCATCCGCAGCCCGGCCTGCGCCTGGACGAGCTGAACGAGCTGCTCGACGAGGCCAGGGACGCCTCGGGGAGCAGCACCCGGCTGATCCTGCGGGGTGCGCCGGTGGAGCTGGATCCGGGGGTGGAGCTGGCCGCGTACCGGATCGTGCAGGAGGCGCTCACCAACGCCCGCCGCCACGCGCCGGGGGCCGCGGTGGACGTGGAGCTCGACTACACGGGCGAGATCTTGCGAGTGCTCATCCGCGACAACGGCCCCGGCCCCCGCGACGCGGCCGACGCCGCCGCCGCGCCCGGCGATGCGGGGCGCGGGCGGGGCGGTGGACAGCGCGGCAGGCAGCGCGGCGGCGAGGACGGCGGCCAGATCGGCGGCCAGTGCAGCGGACAGACCGCCGGACAGACCGCCAGGCATGGTGGCGGGCGGGGCAGCGGCCAAGGCAGCGGGCCGGGCGGCGGGCCGGATGGCGGGCCGGATGGCGGGCCGGATGGCGGGCCGGATGGCGGGCCGGATGGCGGGCCGGATGGCGGGCCGGATGGCGGGCCGGATGGCGGGCCGGATGGCGGGCCGGATGGCGGGCATGGCTTGCCTGGCATGCGGGAGCGGGCGGCGGCGGTCGGTGGGGAGCTGCGCGTCGGGCCCGCGCCCGGCGGCGGGTTCCTGGTCGAGGCGCGCCTGCCGGGCAGGGACGCCGCGTGATCCGCGTCGTCATCGCCGACGATCACCTGGTCGTCCGTACGGGGTTCGCCGAGCTGCTCGACACCCAAGCGGACTTCGAGGTCGTCGGCACCGCCCCCGACGGGGCGGAGGCGGTGCGGGTGTGCCGCGAGCTGTCCCCCGACGTGGTGCTCATGGACGTGCGCATGCCGGGCATGGGCGGCATCGAGGCCACCCGCCTGCTGGCGGGCCCCGGCGGGCCGCGGGTGCTCATCCTGACGACGTTCGACCTGGACGAGTACGTCTACGACGCGCTGCGCGCCGGCGCCAGCGGCTTCCTGCTCAAGGACGTCACGGCCGAGCGGCTCTTCGAGGCGGTCCGCGTGATCGCCGGCGGTGAGGCGCTGCTGGCTCCGGCCGTCACCCGCCGCCTGATCAGCGAGTTCGCCCGCCTGACACCCCGCCCTGCCGGTCCTGGCGCAGCCCTGTCGGCGCTGACGCCGCGCGAGACGCAGGTGCTGCGACTGGTGGCCGAGGGGCTGTCCAACCTGGAGATCGCCGACCGGCTGGTGGTGACGGAGGAGACGGTCAAGACCCACGTCAGCCGCGTGCTGAACAAGCTGGGCCTGCGTGACAGGACCCAGGCCGTGGTGACGGCGTACGAGTCGGGGCTGGTCGTCCCTGGAGAACGCGGCTGACCACCCCCCGGCTCAAGGCGTGAGCGCGGCCTCCGTCTGGGAGGACTGGCAGGCCGTGCGGCGGTACCGGCCGGGGGCGACGCCGTACTCGCGCTTGAAGGCGTTGGCGAACGCGAACTCCGACGCGTAACCCACCTGGGCGGCGATCTCGCTCAGCGGCGCGTCGCTCTCGCGCAGCAGCCGCCCGGCGCTGGACAGCCGCCACCACGTCAGGTACGCCAGCGGCGGCTGCCCCACCAGCACCCCGAACCGCCGCGCGAACGCCGCCCGCGACAGCCCGGCCCGCGCGCCCAGCTCGGCCACGGTCCACGGCCGGGCCGGGTCGCGGTGCATGGCGTCGAGCGCGGCGCTGACGGCGGGGTCGGCCAGCGCCGCCGACCAGCCGGTGACCTCGCAGTTCCCGTGCTCGGCCACGAACCAGGTGCGCAGGATGTACAGCAGCAGCATGTCGAGCAGGGACGAGACGATCGTGTCGGCGCCCAGCCCGGGGCGGTTCATCTCGGCGCCCAGCAGCTCGACGGCGGCGCGCACCTCGGCGTGCAGCCCTGGCCCCGCCGGCAGGTGGATCAGCTCGGGCAGCTCGCGCAGCAGCGGGTGGGCGCGGCTCGGGTCGAGCCGGTAGCCGCCGCACAGCAGCACCGTGGCCGCTCCGGGCCCCTCGTTCGTGGCCGTGGCGAACAGGCCGGCCTCGTCGGTGTACGGGTCACACTGCGGGTCGGCGACCGGCGTGGACGGGCTGTCGGCGATGGCGTAGCCGTGGCCGTGCGGGAAGAACAGGACGTCGCCCGTGGACAGCGCGATCGGCGGCTTGTCCGGGGGCAGCAGCCAGCCCGACCCCCGCAGGACCACCTGGAAGCCCGCCGACCCCGGCGCGGCGGGGAACCGCTGGCCCCAGGGGGCGCGCCACTCGACGCGGGCCGATCGGGGCCGCCCGGTCCGCATGACGGAGATCACGTCGCTCAGCACGTCCATGTCGAGGACTCTAACGTGCGAGACGCTGACGTATGAATGGAAGACCTGAACGCATTGGCCATCTTCCGCGTCCTCTCTAGGGTGGCCAAGGTGAAACGAATTCTGGTGACCGGGGCGACCGGCACGGTGGGGCGGCACGCGGTGGCGCTGCTGCGGGAGGCCGGGGCTGAGGTCGTGGCGCTGAGCAGGCGTACCGGCGATCTGCGTGACCTCGCGGCGATGCCGTCGCTGGACGGGGTGACGGCGGCGCTGCTGGTGTGGCCGTTCGACACGGCCGAGGGCGCACGGGAGGTGCTGCGGGAGAGGCTGGCGGGGCGGCGGGTGGTCTACCTGTCGTCCGCCGCGCGGCGCGGGGCCGAGCGCGAAGTCGAGCGGCTGGTCGAGGAGACGGCCGGCGAGTGGACGTTCCTGCGACCGCACGCGTTCGCGGCCAACGCGCTGCGGTGGGCGCGGCAGGTGCGGGCGGGCGTGGTGCGGGGCGCTCACGGGGCGGCGGGCATGCCGGTGGTGCACGAGCGGGACGTCGCGGCCGTCGCCGTACGGGCGTTGCTGGATCCGGGGCATCACGGGGCCGCCTACGAGCTGACCGGGCCCGAGACGATCTCCCAGGCGGATCAGGTGCGGATCGTCTCCGAGGTCACCGGGATCCCGGTGCGGTGGGAGGATCTCGCGCCCGAGCAGGCCAGGATCGGGCTCCTGGCCGAGGGCTGGCCGTCCGGCGTGGTGGAGGAGGTCCTGCGGGCGCAGGCGGCGCTGGTGAGCAGGCCCGCGTTGGTGACGCCGGTGGTGGAGGAGGTCACGAAGGCGCCGCCGCGTTCGTTCCGGGAGTGGGCGGAGCAGCACGCCGGCACGTTCCGCACCGTGGGAAGTGCCGCCGCGCGCCCGGCGCAGGTGGGCAGTGCCGCCGCGCGCCCGGCGCAGGTGGGAAGTGCCGCCGCGCGCCCGGCGCAGGTG